>CAMWGS010000266.1 GCA_947173865.1 uncultured Ruminococcus sp. | reverse complement strand
TTCTGTCAAAACGTTCCATTGCTCTACCGTCATAGACAAAAGCCTTGACAATTTTCTGATTGCCTGCCATTTCTTCGGCAAGTCCGACCATGTCACCCCTAAGTTTTGACTGTTTCATATATGAATCGTGAGAAGCTTTTGTTATTCTTGACGCAGCTATAAATGAAAGCGGTGTCATAATTACAACCACAATCGCTATCCTGAAATTTATGAACATCATAAAAATAAGTGTTCCCACAATGGTCATAATACTGCTGAAAAACTGCGTGAATCCCTGCAAAAGACCGTCTGAGACAATTTCAATGTCGTTTATCACACGGCTTGTAAGTTCACCTTTTGTGTGACCGTCGATATATTTCAGCGGAACTCTTTCAAGTTTGTTGAAAATATCCGCACGTAAATCACGTATTGTAAGAAATGCAAGTTTATTTGTACATAGACTCATAAGCCACTGGAAAATTCCGCTTGCTGTAACTATAATTGCCAGTTCCATAACAATTTTTTTAAGGTCGTCAAAATCAACATCGCCCTTATCTATACAGCAGTCAACGGCATCACCGATAAACACAGGTACTAACAACGAAAGTCCCACGCCTATTACTGCAAATATAACTGTACAGATTAAATATTTTATATACGGACGGGCATATGAAATGACCCTTTTAAGAGTATCAGACATCAATTGCCCTCCTTTTCATTCATCTGGGATTTATAAATTTCCCTGTAAATTTCACAGTTATCAATAAGTTCATCATGTGTACCGATTCCGACTGTTTCGCCGTCGTCCATAACAATAATCTTGTCAGCCTCTTTAAGAGAAGTGGTACGCTGTGAAATCATTATAACGGTAGCATCGGGCATATCGTTTTTAAGTGACTTACGAAGTGCGAGGTCTGTCGCATAGTCCAAAGCACTTGTCGAGTCGTCAAGGATTATAATATCAGGATTTCCGACAACGGCACGTGCAATTGAAATTCTCTGTTTCTGTCCGCCCGAAAGATTCTTACCACCCTGTGAAATTCTTGTATCAAGACCATCTGGCATTCTGCTTACAAATTCCCACGCCTGAGCGGTTTTGAGAGCAGAAATAATTTCTTCGTCGGTAGCGTCCGCCTTTTTCCAACGCATATTATCCCTGACAGTACCAGTAAACAATACGGCTTTCTGCTGAACAACTCCTATAGATTTTCTGAGTTCGTCAAAATCATAGCTATCCGATTTTAAACCCGAAATCAAAATTTCTCCTTCCGTCTGCCTGTAAAAGCACGGTATAAGATTAGCCAATGTAGACTTACCACTTCCCGTACCGCCTATAATACCGAGCATTTCGCCTCTTTTAAGAGTAAACGAAACGTTCTTCACGGAACATTCACCGGCGGTCTCATAGGCAAATGAAACATTTCTGAATTCAAGTATATTTTCACTGTCCTTATGTTCGGACGGCTTTTCATTTCCGTCCGACGTTTCGGGTGCGATGTCAAAAACTTCACTTATTCGGTTGGCGGAAGCAAAAGCCTTTGTGAACGTTACAATAAGATTTGCAAGTACTATAAGGGCAAGCAGAATCTGTGTCATATAGTTTACTAATTTTGTAAGTTCACCCTGTGTAAGATGACCCGTATCAATTCTTATACCGCTAAACCACAGTATAGCAACTATACCCAGATTCATGACCATGAAAGAAAAAGGATTCAGAACAGACGATATTCTGCCCACTGCTATTGAACTTACCGCTATATCGTCAACCGATTTTCTGAAATCTTCCGTTTCCTCTTTCTGTCGGGAAAATGCCCTGATAACTCTTGTACCTTCAAGATTTTCACGGGTCAGCATTGACGCTATGTCAAGATTTTTCTGAGTTGTCTTATACATAGGTACAGTTTTGTGCATTACGGTAACTATCACTATTGTCGTAAGAACCGCTACAACAAGAAATATCAAAGATAATTTAAGGTCTGTACGCATAGCCATTACCATAGCACCTATTACAAGAAACGGCGAACGTGTGGCAAGTCTTATGAACATATTGACACCGTTTTGAACCGTGTTTGAATCGTTTGTAAGGCGGTTGACAAGAGAGGCAGTACCTACTTTGTCGATACTGCTGTAGGAAAGTGAATTTATATGTTTATAAAGTGCGGTACGTAATTCCGTACCGAAACCATATGCACATTTTGCGGCAAGAATCTGACAGGTAAGAGCGAAAGCAAGTCCGCAGAATCCGAGAAGTACAATAATTCCCGACATACGCAGTATATAACCCGTATCATTATTGGCTATTCCTATGTCGATTATCTTTGCCATTACATACGGGACTATCAGTTCAAATATTGCTTCAAGCAGTTTGAAAAAAGGACCGAATATAAGTTCTTTTTTATAATTTTTCAGATATTTCAGCAGTTTTTTCATAATTCTCCTTATAACACATAAATCCGATTATTTTTAAAAATCAATTTCCATAAAGTCAATAAGTCGGTCAAATGCGGCACTGTAGCTTATATACCACTTTCCGTCAATCAGAAGAACAGACGCAGGCTCAGCTACAAACACTTCTTCATTTGTATCATTCTTGTAAAACGGAATTTCACAGATATAACCGTCTGTTATATTAATTCCGAGCTGTGAATTGATTTCCGCAAGTTCATTTTCCGAATAATGCTCAACAGTAGTTTCATCAATATTTACCGACCATGTATCATTTTCCGATTCGTTGTAGCCATCCATAATACTGTGAATATTTTTCACAGAAGCATCTATAGCAGACATTACGCTTTCCTTTGTGAAAATCTGATTTAAAGTCTTGTCGTCCTCACCGTTTTCAGTTTTCAGATAATTTTTCATATAGGTATCAAAAGCGGTTATTTCGTCGGGACAGAAAAGTGCATATACAGCGTTTGTATCAGCATTGATATAAGCCTGATGATAAGCATTAAGAACTGTTTTATATTCGTCATTATGACTTTCAGACGTAATATCCGTGCCTGTTTCGGTTATCGGTTCTGTAGAAACCGTTTCCGACGGCAGTTCCGTCACTGCTTCTGCTGTAATTTCTGCTGTTGTTTCCTGTGCTTCTGTTGTAGCAACAATAATTTTGTCCGAATTATCTTCTCCCGTCTTTCCCTCACAGCCCGTAACCGCCATGGCCGTTACACATACCGTTAAAGCTGTTATGAATCTTATAAATTTCTTCATATTTTTCCTCCGTTGATAATTTTTTGATTTTCCACAAATCCCTGAGTATTTCTATTATAC
>CAMWGS010000265.1 GCA_947173865.1 uncultured Ruminococcus sp. | reverse complement strand
TCAATTGAAAAGGGAGCAAGTCTTGTGGAACAGGAAATCAGAATTGATTTTGCCGTGTTGCCTGCCGCCAGTTTGTAAGCGTGATACTGCTTGCAGGCAAACGCACCAAGCCGCTTTTGTTCCTCATTCGGCTTATTGTATTTCATTTCCCTAAACTCATCACTAACTTCCATTTCAGGCGGAAAATCGCCGTTTATCCAGCATTCCACAAACTCAAAAACCTTGTCCATAGCATTTTTGAACTCCCCATCATCTTCACGGCACTCAGAAGAATTTATCATATCAATCAGCGTTTCAAAGTTCTGTTCCGCTGGCGGATTTATTGTGAAAATCATGGCAATATAGGCTGTATACAGCAGTTTTTCCGATTTTACCCAAAAGTCGTCACCGCCGTTTTGATGGCTTGATTGTGTATTTTTAATCAGCACATCGACGAATTTTAAAATATCTTTTTCACGATTCTTTTTTGATATGTAGGCAAACGGATTGTAGTGCATACTTTTCGCAAAATCAATCGTGTTAAAAACTTTGATTCGGTATGACTGATATTTGGTGTTGCCGTTTTCATCCTTGTATGGACGACCTTTTTCCAGCATTTTTCCGCACTCAATCAAAACAGTGCCTTTCGGGTCTGTGACAATGTAGGAACTGTGCATCTGCATGAGATTTGGTTTGACAAAAAATCTTGTTTTACCGCTGACTGAACCGCCAATTACCAGAATATTCTTATTTCTTGCGTACTTTGGCGAGGACGGTTTCCCCATCGTTAAGTCCTCCGTCTGCGTGAGAATGATGTTGTTATCCTTGTTCTTTAAGTCCATATACGACGAAATATCGTCCGCTGTGCCCCAAACCGCAGAGCCGTATTCCGTGCCTTGCCGGAACTTCTTTTTGTTGGCAGAATTGATTTTCATGATGAACTTTATAGCAACACCGATTCCCACGCCAATTGCCAAGTCAACCGGATGGAATGACGGCAAAATACGGGCAAACTCCGTTCCTAAATTCGTCAGGGCAGGGAGAATTTTTGACGATATATCACTACTTTCCGCTGTTCTGAACGCAAAGGAAATGATGTCACCAGCATAACCGAAAATCACATAGGCAAGATTATTCAGGACGAATTTTTTTATTTTTCTGCTATCCATCAATGTTGTATATCCTTTGATTTTTCACGGATTTTCTGTCATAAAGCCGTATCCCGTGCCGTCATCGTACTCACCGCAGGTTATACAGGCAACTGCATTTGTATAATTGAATGCCGTACCGTCCTGCGAAATGATTGTCAGGGTCATACGCTCATCTCCTTTCCTGATTCAAGTTTAGCAGAAATGGAAATGCAAATCTCATAAGTTTTTTAAAGCATTTTGAAGATTATTAAAGAAAAAACCGATTAGCATGTGATTACACCAATCGGTCTTTTGTTATATCAACTTTTCAATCTCTTTTTCGCCGATATTCAGGTGATAACGCACACCTTGATACGTCATGAACATTTCTTTTGCAATCTGTGCTGTACTTTTCAATTCGATATATTTTTTCACAAGAATCTGATGACGCTCAACGTTATCAACCAGCTGAATTTTTTCCAGTATCTCTTTTTTGATTTTCATTGATTCAACCACTAAATCTTTCAGTTCATCGGTAAGCAATGAACGGTTTTCATGCATCTTTTGACGAGGCTGAGGCATATGCTGACGTTTTTGCCGCAGGCTGTAATAATTCAGCACTTGAGATAAACAGCCTTTGTGATTCAATGTCTATAGCAGCTCCTGTTTTTTCTGCCGCAAGTTATGATGTAAAAGATGTAGTACTGGCAATAGGTTTGATGGGCGATGCAGGCATTGAAGCGAACGTATCCGCCACATCCTTGAAAACAAGTCTTTCACGACTGATTGCTCCTACAGAAGACGCTGCAGCTGCTTTGAAAGGTTTAGGCTTTCATGTAAGTGAGGACAGCGAGTTGAATGCAAAACTCATAGATGCACAAAATCAACTGGAAGAAGCCAGTGCCGATTTGACAGCAAAACAACTCAAATACAACGACGCACTGGCACAACATGGCGAGGGAAGTTCTAAGGCGGCGGAGGCACAGGCAAAACTCATCAAAGCTGAAAACAAACTGGAAAAGGCACAAACTGCTGTTAATGCCATAACACAGGAATGCCTGAATAGTACTTCGGCATACGGTACGCTCATGGTTAAAGAAGAAGGAGAAATGCGTCCTTTTGAGGAAGTACTAAAATCACTTCAGAGTGCGTTCGCTGGTTTATCTGAAGAAGAGCAGATTTCAGCAGCATCCGCAATTTTCGGAAAAAATCATTATTCCTCGTGGCTTGCACTGATAAACACTGCTCCCGATAAAGTAGATGAATTGAGTGAATCACTTCATAACTGCGACGGTACAACTCAGGAAATGGCTGACACAATGATGAACGGTTTTGGTGGTGGAATAAAGAAGCTTAAGTCCTCCATAGACGTTCTGATTTACAATATCGGAGAATCACTTGCACCAATTTTGCAGAAAGCTATTGATGCTATACAAGGACTTGTTGACAAGTTTAATGCCCTGTCACCTGCACAGAAAGAAACGATTGCAAAAATTGCATTGGTTGCGGCGGCAATAGGTCCGTTCCTGATTGTAGTCGGGAAACTTACCACGGGAATTGGTGGTATGATGATAGTATTTTCCAAAATGCCCACAATCATGACAAAAATCAAAGGTGGATTCACGGCTGTAAAAACTGCTATAATGGGAATTTCCGCACCTGTTGTAGCAATAGCATCTGTGATTGCAATACTGGTAGCGGCATTCAAGCATTTATGGGAAACTAATGAAGATTTCCGTAACAATATAATTGCGATATGGGACGGAATAAAAGCAACTTTCGAAAATCTTACAAGTGGAATCGTTGACCGTCTGAATGCTCTTGGATTTGATTTTGAGGACTTCACGGAAACTTTAAAATATGTATGGGATTGGTTCTGTAACTATCTTGCACCAATTTTTGAAAATACTTTCAGATATATCGGTGATATTCTGAGTGATGCGGTTGACTGGATACTGGGAACTGTAGACTTCTTTTTTGGTCTTTTCACTGGTAACTGGGAGCAGTGCTGGAACGGTATAAAAGAAAGGTTTACAGGTGTTTGGGATGCTATAGTAAGCACTGTAGGTACTATTTTTGAACTTATTCTAAATATCTTAGGTATAAATTTAGAAGATTTTTTATCGTGCTGGACTGTAGGCTGGAACTCTATAAAAGAATTTTTTGTTAATATATGGACGGCTGTCTGTGATT
>CAMWGS010000264.1 GCA_947173865.1 uncultured Ruminococcus sp. | reverse complement strand
GTATAAATATATTATTAAGGAGTGCAATTACATGGCTGTAAAAAAAATGTCCCGTGAAAGCTACAACAAACTTGTTGCAGAGCTTGACGACCTTAAAATTAATAAACGTAAAGAAGTTGCCGAAAGACTGAAAGTTGCCCGTTCTTATGGAGACCTTTCCGAAAACGCCGAATATGACGAAGCAAAAAACGAGCAGGCTATTCTTGAAGCTCAGATTGCAGAATTGCAGTATACTATAGATAATGCCGAAATTATTGAAAACGCATCAACCGACGAAGTCGGCATGAGTTCAAAAATCACAATAAAACGCCTTGACACAGGAAAGGTGGAAACTTTTACAATTGTCGGAACTAACCACGCCAATGTAAGAGAAGGAAAGATTTCCGACGAATCCCCGATAGGAAAGGCTGCCATGAAGAAAAAGGTAGGAGAAGTATTTCTCGTGGATGCTCCCGCAGGAGAGCTTCGCTTTGAGGTTGTAGAAATATCAAAGTAATCAAAGACAGAAAGGAAAGTATTTTTATAATGAATGAAAATCAGGCAAATCCTGCTCAGACAGAAGAACAGGAACAGGATATAAATATTCTCAAGAAAGTAAGACTTGACAAGCTTAACGAACTTAAAAACCGTAATGCAAACCCGTTCACTGTTACAAAGTACGATGTAAATGCAAAGGCTGCCGAACTCAAGGCTAAGTATGAAGCAGACGAAGCACGCATTGTCAGTGAAGCAGACGGCGACGAGGAAAAGGTAAAAGAGGGTCTGGAAGCCCTTAAAATTACGGATTTCCGTCTTGCAGGACGTATCATGAGCTGGAGAAATATGGGCAAGGCTAACTTCATTGATATACGTGACGGTTCTGACAGAATACAGGTTTATGTGCGTCAGAACGACATCGGCAAGGAAGAATTCACTGAATTCAAAAAGTGGGACATCGGTGATATAATCGGTGTTGAGGGATTTGTATTCAGAACACGTATGGGTGAAATCTCTATCCATGCACACAAGGTTACACTTCTTTCAAAGTCCCTGCTTCCGCTTCCTGAAAAATGGCACGGCCTCAAAGACCAGGATATGAGATACAGACAACGTTATGTTGACCTTATTGTAAACCCTGACGTTAAAGATACTTTTGTAAAAAGAAGTATGATTATCCGTGAAGTCCGCAATTATCTGGACAATCTCGGCTATATCGAAGTTGACACACCTGTTCTCCATACTCTTGAAATCGGTGCAGCAGCAAGACCTTTTGTAACTCATCATAACACACTTGATATTCCTATGTACCTCAGAATAGAAACTGAACTTTATCTCAAGAGACTTATTGTCGGAGGTTTTGAAAAGGTTTATGAAGTGGGACGTATTTTCCGTAACGAAGGTATGGACACTTCCCACAATCCTGAATTTACTTCCGTTGAAATGTATCAGGCTTACACCGATTATATCGGTATGATGAACCTGATTGAAAATATGTACAGGACTATTGCTGAAAATGTATGCGGTACTTCAAAAATTACTTATCAGGGTGTTGAAATCGACCTCGGAAAACCGTGGGAACGTCTTACAATGATTGAGGCTGTAAAGAAGTATGCAGGTGTTAACTACAACGACTGGGCTGATGATGAGTCCGCACGTGCCTGTGCAAAGGAAAAGGGCGTTGAAGTTGACGAGGGAGAAAATGCTACAAAGGGTCATGTTCTTATTGCATTCTTTGACGCATTCGTTGAGGACAAGCTTATTCAGCCTACTATTATATACGATTACCCCGTTGAAAACTCACCTCTTGCAAAGAGAAAACCTTCTGACCCTGCATTCACTGAACGTTTTGAATACTTCATTTACTGTCGTGAAATGGGTAACGCATTCTCAGAACTCAATGACCCTGTTGACCAGAAAGAACGTTTTGTAAAACAGGTTGAAGCAAAGAGAGCACAGGGTGCTAATGCGGAAGTTGACGAGGATTTTGTTACCGCTCTTGAATACGGACTTCCTCCGACGGGCGGTCTCGGATTCGGTCTTGACAGACTTGTTATGCTTCTTACAGACAGTGCTTCAATAAGAGACGTACTTCTTTTCCCGACTATGAAGCCGATTCCCGCAAACAGCGGCAGACCGATTAAAGAAGAAGAATAAAACACATACAGGGCGGAGAAAATCCGCCCTTGCGTTTATATACTGACGGAGGGTATATGAAAAAAGATAATAAAAACGTTTCCGAGCATGACGACAACGACGAAAAACTTGACATAAATAAAAGTGTTTTCCAGTCTGCACGTGAATTCAAAGAACAGCGTAACGCAGAACTTGAACAACAGCAGATTGAAATGCAGAAACAGATAGAAATGCGTAAACGTCAGAAACAAGAGGCGTATGACAGAAAAATCCGTGAAGAACGTATAGAGCTGATACGTCTGAAACAGGGTGTAATTGAAGAAAGCGAAACAATCCACGAAGAGCACCCCGAAGAAATAAAACTTTCCTTATGGAAAAAAATCACCAATTTTTTCTACCATAACAAATGGTGGCTCTTTCTTGCAATATTCTTTGTGGCACTCGCAAGTTACCTGACATATACCCTGATTATGCGTCCTAATCCCGATATGATTGTACTTGTTCTTTGTGATAACGAGTCTATAGGAAATTCCGCACAGTTTGAAACATATCTTGAAGGTTTTGCGGAGGACTTCAACGGAAACGGTGAAATCCATGTTTCCACCTATTATATCCCCTATTCTGACAACGCATATAATAATTACCAGACGGGAAATGAAACCAAACTCACTACTGAAATGCAGTCTGCCGAAGCTGTAATAGTTGTAGGAGGTTCAAATATAAATCCCGTGCTTGACCCTGAAAATACACTTGTTGACTTATCTGAAATTTATCCCGACAACGTTCAGGTAAGAAGTTACGGATTTTTCCTGAAAAACACCGAATTTGCGGAACGTATAGGAATAGCCCCCGAAGATGTTACGGGTGACTTATATATAGGCATAAGAAAACCACGTAACCTGCTTTATTCCGACGAAAAGGATATGCAGGAAACTTATGACAGGGATTTTCCGATTTTAGAAAAAATAATTGAAGATTTGTCAAATTAACAAAAAAACTGCTGTATCGGAAAATACAGCAGTTTATTTTTATAAATACAATTCTTAGACTCAATATTTTCTTTTCTTCTGAAACCTAATGGAGTGAACTTAATCTGGATAAATTCAAACCCTGGTAGTTCCTATGAACCATGGAATATACATTGTATAATACACTGGGTGACATTTGATTGTTAAAAACACATTGATCCAGATACGGTGA
>CAMWGS010000263.1 GCA_947173865.1 uncultured Ruminococcus sp. | reverse complement strand
ATAAAATATAGTATATAAAACATTTGTACGGAGGAATAATATGGATAAATTATCTGCTGAAAAACGTATAGGGGAATTGTCGGAGATAATTGAAAAGCACAGTTATAAATACTACGTTCTTGATAATCCCGATATAAGTGACTATGATTTTGATATGCTTATGCAGGAACTTAAAAACCTCGAGGAACAGTATCCCGAATTGGTTCAGCCGAGTTCACCGACTCAGAGGATAGGCGGTTTTGCACTCAATACTTTTGAAAAAGTTCACCATAATGTTCAGATGGCAAGCCTTCAGGACGTTTTTGACTTTGAGCAGGTTCGTAACTTTCTTGACAAATGCCGTGCGGAGCTTGTTTCACCCGAATATACAGTAGAACCTAAAATAGACGGTTTGTCCGTATCGCTTGAATATACGGACGGTATTCTTACAAGGGCATCAACAAGAGGCGACGGCTTCACGGGTGAAGACGTTACGGCAAATATAAAAACTATCCGTTCCGTTCCTCTTAAACTGAAAAACGCACCTGAATTCCTTGAAGTCAGGGGAGAAGTATATATGCCGAAAAACAGCTTTCTTGAACTTGTGGAACAACAGGAACTAAGGGAGGAACAGCCTTTCAAGAATCCGAGAAACGCTGCCGCAGGTTCTCTCAGACAGAAAGACCCGAAAATTACAGCAACACGAAAACTTGATATGTTTGTTTTCAATATTCAGCAGTGCAGGGGACGTGATTTTTCAAAGCACAGCGAAACCCTTGATTACCTTAAAGACATGGGATTCAAAACAGTTCCGTCATATAAGGTGTACAGTGAATACGACGAAATAGAAATGGAGATAAACCGTATAGGAGAGGAAAGAGCAGGTTTTTCCTTTGATATAGACGGTGTTGTTATAAAGGTCAACAGCCTTTCACAGCGTGATATAATAGGTTCTACCTCAAAAACTCCAAAGTGGGCGGTTGCATATAAATATCCGCCTGAGGTAAAGGAAACAAAGATTATTGACATTGAGGTGAATGTGGGACGGACAGGTGCTATAACACCCGTTGCGGTATTTGAGCCGATTACTCTCGCAGGCACAAGCGTTTCAAGAGCTGTGCTTCATAATCAGGACTTTATAAATGAGAAAGATATATGTATAGGCGATATAGTGGCTGTACGCAAGGCGGGGGAAATAATTCCCGAAGTAATACGCTCGGTCAGACATGAAGAAAATACGGAAACTTTTAAACTTCCCGATGTCTGTCCTGTGTGTAATACGCCATCTGTAAGAGACGACGGTGAAAGTGTTCTGCGTTGTCCCAACGTTCAGTGTCCTGCTCAGCTTCTGAAAAACATGATTCACTTTGCGTCTAAGAATGCTATGGATATTGACGGTCTTGGTGACGCAAATATGAAACTTTTGGTTGACAGCGGACTTGTAAAGTCTCCTGCTGATTTGTACACTCTTGAAAAGGAAAAGTTATTGTCACTTGAAAGATTCGCTGAAAAGTCGGCTGAAAATCTGATTAAGTCAATTCAGGAATCAAAGGACAGAGGACTTGACCGCCTTGTTTATGCTCTCGGTATACGTAATATAGGACAAAGAGCCGCTATACTGCTTTGTGAAAGATTTCATGATATGGGAAGCCTGCTCAGTGCGGAAAAGGAAGATATTTCGGATATAGAGGGATTCGGCGACATTATGGCGGAAAACGTTGTTACTGCACTGCGTGAGTCTCACCGTCTTGAACTTATTGACCGTCTGCGTGAATACGGTGTAAATATGACATATGATAAACAGTTGTCCGTTGACGAACGTTTTAAAGGAATGACCTTTGTGCTTACGGGAACACTCCCTACAATGAAGCGTGACGATGCAAAAAAACTTATAGAAAGCTTCGGTGGCAAGGTTTCGGGGTCTGTATCAAAAAAGACAAATTATGTTGTAGCAGGTGAGGAAGCAGGAAGCAAACTTGTGAAAGCTCAGAGCCTCGGAATAAATATCATAAGTGAAAGCGACCTGCTGGAGATGACAAAATGATTTATAACGAAGAAAAACGTGACTTGTTTTCAGTTTCGGAAGATTATTATTTTGTACACTGCATAAGTGCGGACTTTGCACTTGGTAAGGGAATAGCACTAGAGTTTAAAAAACGCTTTGATATGAAAAACAAACTGAAAGCTATGGAAAAGACAGATTCAAAATGTATACTTGTTGACAGGGTATTCAATCTTGTTACAAAAGAAACATGGCGACGTAAGCCCACTATGAAAAGTGTAAAGGAATCTCTGTCCGAACTCAGACAGCAGGTTGATGAAAAAAACATAAAAAAACTTGCCATGCCGAAAATAGCCTGTGGTCTTGACGGTCTGGAATGGGAAAACGTTTCTGAGCAGGTGAGGGATATTTTCAGCGATACAGATGTTGAAATACTTGTCTGCTGTTTATAAAAAGGAGGAAAATTATAATGTTGTATGTATGTTATCCGAAGTGTTCGACGTGTAAAAAGGCTCAGAAATGGCTTGGTGCCAACGGTATTGAATACGAAACAAGAGACATAAAGGAAAATAATCCCACTTATGACGAGCTGAAAGAATGGCACTGTAAAAGCAGTCTTCCGTTAAAGAAGTTTTTCAATACCAGCGGACTTATCTACAGGTCAATGAATCTTAAAGACAAGCTGGTAGACATGAGTGAGGAAGAACAGCTTGAACTTCTTGCAACGGACGGTATGCTTGTTAAAAGACCAATTATTATAACTGATAATACCGTGCTTGTTGGTTTCAAAGAAAAAGACTGGGAGAATGTTTTGAAGGATTTGAATGAAAAACAAAAAGATTAAAATTATATCATATGGTATAATCTTGTTGGTTGTAATACTTGTGTTTGGTATATTGTTGGAGAACAATCACAATATGAACCAATGGCATGACAGTATTAATAATATTACACAAACAAAAGACCAAATTGAACAAATTCAGATTATACAATTTACTCCCAGTAGTGAAACCAGGTTCAATGTTGAACGTGAAAAATATGATTATTACATAAGCTTTATAAAATCATTGGAGGTTTTTCCATGTGATAATGAGCGTTTAAGTGGTACTTCTGTATGTTTCATTGTACAATATGAAGATAAAACTGAATTTAAAGCTTTGTTTATGGGCAATTATGTAACCGTCAATAATGAATGTTTTTATAGAATAAAAAACTATAGTGAAGTTGAAAATATATTCAATATTATAATATAAAAAACACGGAGAACAGATACTCTCCGTTATTTTTTTGTCAGCCATATGCAACAAATGTGTTTTTACTTGCTTTCAGTGCTATAAT
>CAMWGS010000262.1 GCA_947173865.1 uncultured Ruminococcus sp. | reverse complement strand
AGCCACCGAGGGTGTTTTGACAGCGGTAAATTTGCGATGTACCTTTTAGCCTGTTGGAACGGCGATAACAGGCTGTCATCTGATTGCCTGATACCTTTCCGTAAATCTTTGCCTAACGTTTTCTGTTCTATTATAACTTTTGTGGAATCAATATAGCCGTCAATGAAATTAGTTGTTTCGTCCTTGACACGCTTTTCAAATTCGAGAATTTTTTCAGGTTCAGCAACTCCGAAAACTTCACGCAGGAGCATAATCCAAAAACTTTGAGTATCGCTTTTTTCATCGCCCTTGTCTTTCCAGTATTCTGCAAAATTTTTAGCTGCTGTTTTCTGTTCTTTGTCAGTCATATTCATACTCCTTAAAAAATAATTTAATTATTTTATTAACTCAATAAGTTAATTGAATTGTTTTTTTATTTGTATTTTTTAACTATTATAACATATTTTGTGTTAAATTGCAATACTTTGTTGATTTTTTATATAAATAACAAAAAACAGCACCCGACTTCTCAAGAGAGTTATAAGGTGCTGTAAATACCAGAATATAGCCACTTTGTATAATTTTTATTGTTGTTGCCCTTAAATATTGGCGACGGTCAAGAACCAGTTTTCAAAACTGGTTTCAGGCTTCAGTGGCGGTACAATTTTGGAACGTTCCGAAAGTCTGAAACGTCGCATAAAAAACGGTTAACTTCCGTATGATTATGAAATCAGAGAAAAATTTGCATAATGGGGGGACGTTGACTATAACTTACAGAATTACAGCGGTTCGGAGCAAAAATTTAAGGGAAAGACACGACTTGAAGTATTGAATACAACCAATACCGGAAAAAGAGATGCTCCTGAATGGGCTCTCAATCTTATGCTGCTGCGAAGTACTCAAAAACAGAAAATCAAGCGTAACGGCTTATATGTAACCATATGCGGTGAAAAAATATGGTTCACCGAACCGAAAGAAACTATCATGAACCTTGAAAAAGAAGTCTATGCCTTTACAACTCTGCCGACCTCAGAACTGTCCGAATTTACGACGCTGAACCGGATAAATATATGTTCACGTGGTCACTTGCAGACCAGATTATGGTGGATTATATTGAAGAAAATATTGAAACTCTCTCGGAAGCAAATGCCGTTATACGTCAGACTAAAAAATTTGTGCGTGAACAGGCAAAAGAAACGGTTACAACACTTTCAAATCAGCAGAAACGTTCACTTCTTGACATAACCGTTCGCAAATCACAGGCGGAAAAAGACGAAAAATTCTGCATAGTACAGCCCAAAATAATAGTTCCAGTTATGCTTAATGAAGAACCAGAACAAGAACCAATGGCAGTTGGTGCGGAATGTGTACCTGTAACGATTGACTTTGAAAAAATGAACAGAAACGCAGAAAACAGGAGGAAAAAATAAATGTATACAGGTGAACAGCTGGAGCTTCTCGACAAGGTTGAGACTCTGAAAAAAGAAAAAAATCTCATTCAGAACGCTGTATGTCGTCTCATAGGTGTATCTGAAACGGCATTTTCACAGATAAGAAACGGCAAATACCATGCTAACCCACAGAAATTTTTTTATGCTCTCGCCGGATATTTCAGAGTAAAGAAACGTGCGAAACTTACATATTCCGAAATCGAATATGCTCCGACAAACATTTCAAGGCAGGTTTACAATGTAATCGAAAACTGTCAGAAAAAAGGCGGTTTGTCAGTTGCGTGCGGAGAGGCCGGAATCGGCAAGACCAAAGCCGTTCAGAAATTCGTGGCAGGCAACCCATTGAACAGTTTTTTTATAACAATTAACCTGTGTCTGACCAACACAAAAAGTCTTTTAAAAACTATAGCCAACCGCATCGGTGCGGTTCAGGGAAAATCAAATAATGATTAGTGGCTTTCAATAGCCCACAAACTTACAGACGGAAAAGTCCTGATTTTTGAAGAAGCACAGCAGCTGACTGTCAACGCGATTGAGGTGTTAAGAAGTTTTTCGGATTATTTCAACGACAAGGAGAAGACGCTCGGAATATGTTTTATCGGAAATCTTGAAACGGTAACGAGAATGGGGAAAAAAGCAGAGTTCGCACAGGTTTCAAACCGCACAAAACAGCGTAAAATCTACAGAAATACTGACATTCAGCGTGATGACATCTGCAAACTTTTCCCAATTATTGAATCGGAAAATATGAATGCTGAAATCGACTATCTGCTCGCAATCGCACATACAAAACAGTCTCTTAGAGGTGCAATAAATCTGTTTTCCAACGCTTATGACAACGAAAATTACATCTGTTCCGGACTTGTTGCAATGGCAGATTTCATGGATATAGAAGTTTAAAATCAATATGGGGGAACTCGTTTCCCATGCCATAATGCGACCATGAAAATGGCGGTGACAAGTCCGCACAAACGCAGAGTCAGGGTAAAAATGAACGGAGGTGTAAAATATGGAAAAGTGTAAATTTGCAGGAGTTAGCAGATACTGCATGATTCTGGTCGGAACGAAATGCAGAGGTGATATGAAAAACTGCAGGTTCTACAAAACAGAAAAACAGTTTGCGGAAGAAGCAGACCGTGCAGTGCTTATTAACCGTGAAAACCGTATATGTGCTTGACGGTATAGAAATGTCATCCTAATGCCGCTGCATCATATAATGCAGTGCTGAATGTTTTGTATATCAATAGAGAAATTGCTGTCTATGAACTGGATAATGCACCACAATTCATGAAAACCTTTGCTTGTTATAAAGATGACCGCAGTTCTTATGTATATGAACTTTATCATTGGTTCGATGCTGAAAGATTCAGGCGTAAATATGGAGATGTTACAGCAGAAAATTATAAAGATTATGTTGAATTTATAAATTAAAAATCTAAGAAATCACTTGACAAAATTCAGAAAAAAGGTTATAATGCGAGTACGGTTAGCAAATATGCTTCAGAACAATATAATTACTAGAAATATTATGAAACTTATACTGAGTACCGTGTAGATATTTTGTTAAGGAGTGAAAGTAATGAGATTAATGATGACGGAAGAAATGCAGAAATTATGGAATGAAATAACACTATATTATGATTCTTCTTATCATCTTCGTGATGATGCACCAAATGAAATAAAACAAAAAAATGAAAAATTGGATAATTTAAGAAAAAAACAATGGGATGAAGCCATGAAAATTGAATTAGCGCTTGTTTAATTTTGATATTAGAAAAGTGACATACTTATGCTACGCATAGAGGCGGGGCTTCCTCTGAAAGTATGAAAAACGCTCTTTTAGGGGCGTTTTAATTATGCTCTTTTTTAACCGCCAAACGTGAACAGTCGGCTTTCAGGGCTGCCGTGGAA
>CAMWGS010000261.1 GCA_947173865.1 uncultured Ruminococcus sp. | reverse complement strand
AATATCTTGAAAAAAATTTGTTGTTCTTGACTAATTTTCTGTTATGTGATATAATAAGTTTACGAATCTTATTTTAAGAATCGGAAAAAAATTATTAAGGACGTGATTTTTTTATGTCATCAAAACTTGTTACCGCCCATAAGAATAATACGTGTAATGTAGGACAGATATCAATTATATCGAAATTTTACATGAAACTGCCCGAAGAAGTAATTAATTTTGCACTTAATCAGCTCAGCAGAGATGTAAAACGAAAAGTTAAAAAAGAAAAGCGAACCGAAGGAAAAATAATAATGGCTCTGAATATGTCGGCAAGTACATTTGCAGACGCTGTTTATAATTATCAGAAAAGCAGTATGATATTTTCGGAAAATACAGAGTATGAGAAGATTTTAGCGTCATATAATTCCGAAAACTGTATTATAAATACAGTTCTTATTTTGAAAAAATGCTGTGACGGAACTTTTGAGCAGAAAATTACATCTGATTTTATCAAGTCCGACGAATTTAAAAAGACAATTTCAGTAAATTATGATAGTTACGAAGAAGAAATTAAAGATGAAGAAGATACTGACAATAGTGCTGAAAATGAACCTGTAGCAGTTCAGAAAATCCCCGATATTCCTGAAATACCTGTTTTGCCTGTAGAAGTAAACGAACCGCCTGTATTGTCTTTAAAGACTGAAAATTCCACAAAAAAGAAAAAGCCGAAAGATAAAGTGACAGTTTATTACATAGGCGATATCGAAATAAGAGGTACTTTTTATAATTTCAGACCACAGTATACTCTTGAAGTAAGTACTTCAGGAAAAAAGCTTGTTGAAATGTATCAGATTCCCGAAAAATTCCCCAAATTCGGCTCTATAAATCTCTCATATGTAGGAAATAAACGGTCTCAGGAAGTTCTCGACAATCTTGACCTTAATCTCATCTATGCCATTAACTGTGCTGATATACTTGAAGAAAATATCAATATAAAAAATGGTGAACTGAATGAAGTAAACATTAAAATCGACTTGCAGAAAGAATTTGACAGTAAGCGTAATTCGTCTACTTTTTTCAAAAAAATCAGTGACCTGCGTATTTTCAGGGTAGTAAGACCTGACGAATTTATTCCCGACAGAGTACTTTTCAGAGACGAAATTGAAATAAGTGACGATTTTTCAAAAGGTGAGCTGGTACTTCTGCAACGTAGAAAAGACAGTTTCAATAAGTCGGAAGAAGATGATATTTCAGGTCCTTATAAGGTTGACAAGAGAGACGGAAAGACTTTTATTCAGCCGAAGGTTGCCGAAGAACGTTATTTGCTGAACTGTTATGACGAAGATAAACTTTCATTCGGTACAATTGAAATACAGGAGTTCGGCAGTGACCCGACAGGGACAGACTTTGCCGTTATATCAGACAGTTCAAATTATAAGAAAGATATTATTTCGGACGATATTATTATAAGAAGTATGCTCTCCGACACTTCAAACGATTTCTTTAACGTTGTTAAAGGGGAGTTTGATGAATTTCTGCGTGTGTGCAGGGTTTCACCGTTTCTTTCGGGAAATCTGCCCGATGATATGAAATCAAAAAGGCTTGAAAAGGTAAAGAAATTATTTTCCAGTGTAAGCAGTTACACGGAAGAACAGAAACAGATTGTTAAACTTCTTCTTCAGGGTTACAGCAATGACGACGAAATAAAAGAGCTTTTGTTGGAAACAATAAAATCAAGTGATGAATTTAAAAAATTACAGAAAGAACTTGAAGAAAAAGCTAAACACATAAAAGAACCCGAAAAGAAAAAAATTACTGCAACTCCTGTAAACAGTTCAAAAGCAAGTGAAAAAAATGCAGAGATTGAGGCACTTGAAAAGAAAATTGCAACACTTAAAGAACAGTACAGCAACATTCTTTCTTATGACAATATAGCTCAGGAAATTAAAAACCAGCAGAACATCATGAAATTTCTTTCAAAGGAAAATTCAAAGCTTGAGCAGATGAACGAGGAACTCAAAGGAAAAATCAAGAATACAATTCAGGAACAGGCGAACGATGTCGGAATAGCTTTTGACCCTTATATTTCAAATGCTATGCTTGAAGCCGCAGGTGAATGGAACAGAAAACAAGAGTCTGAAAGCTATATCAAGGTTGCCGAATATACGACAAAAAAAGCTTTGAACTGTAGTCACAAGAGTAGAAAGGAACTCTGTGATTACCTTGTGAACTATGTAAAGCAGTACAGAAACTACAATACAAATGATATACTTAATATGTACGTCTGTATGACACAGGGATTTCTTACCGTATTTTCAGGACTTCCCGGAACGGGAAAAACTTCCATATGTAATATTATAGGCGGAAGTCTCGGACTTACTTCTTTCGGAGATGCAAAAATTACAACGGATATAAATTACAGTCGTTTTATACCTGTTTCAGTGGAAAAAGGCTGGTCGTCAAAAAGAGACCTGATAGGTTATTACAATCCACTTACGCAGAAATACGACAAGAGCAACCGCAGACTTTATGATTCACTTATGGTACTCAATGAAGAAAAGAATAATTCTGCGTTTCCTTATATTGTTCTGCTTGACGAGGCAAATTTAAGCCCTATGGAATATTACTGGGCGGATTTTATGCAGGTTGCCGACAAATCCGACAACAGTGATTCATATATTAATATAGGTCTTGAAAATGACATTTATATTCCTGATACACTCCGTTTTGTCGCAACAATAAACAACGACCAGACAACCGAAACGCTTTCCCCACGACTTCTTGACCGTGCATGGATTATAAAGCTTCCTGATGCTGAAATAAAAGAAGAAATCACTCCTCCGTCGGAATGTATACTCTGGAAAGACCTTGTTTCAGCATTTGACGCAGATGATGACAGTCATATAAGGTTTGAACTTCTTCTTAAACAGATATTCAGTATTTTCAAAAATTACGGTATGGCAGTAAGTCCGAGAATACAGCTGGGTATACGCCGTTATATATGTTCTGCACAGGACGTTATGGAAAGTACGGGCGGAGTTGATGCGGATTATATCGCACTTGACTATGCCGTTATGCAGAAACTTCTTCCGAAAGTCAACGGTCATATAAAAATGTACAAGAACTTTTTTGACGAACTTCTTGATATCTGTACAAGCAATCATCTTAACATGACAAAAAATGCAGTTGAAGAAATGCAGAAGAATTCATCAAGAAATATGGGATACTGTCAGTATCTCTCCTGACGGCAGGTGTATATTTTATGAAATTATTATTGGAATCATCAAAGCACGGAAGTATTGAAGTACCGATGTATGAAGAGGAATATTTTCAGGAAACAGCTAATCCGCTTCTGAGCAGTATATATATATACAA
>CAMWGS010000260.1 GCA_947173865.1 uncultured Ruminococcus sp. | reverse complement strand
CTTTTAACGCTTTGGAAGTACAACAGCATCACTTGGATTAAAAGTAAGATAATGCTCCAGAACTGCCTGTTTCAATGCTTCATGCAAGCAGCGGTGAATATTGATAACTGTTTTTTGCCGATAGATTTTCGACTGCTAATTTATAATTATAAAACTCCTGCAAATCTCTTGAAGTCAAATCCTTTAGCTTCATAACAGGAAATCCAACAGCAACGTGCCTGTCAATATATCCACGGTAGCTTACATAAGTTGACTGCTTGATGTTATTCTTTTTGTAAGTTTCCAGCCAGTAGGTAAGCCAGTCAACAAATTTTGTCTATGTAGGGTCAATTGCTTTGCGATTATGAATGTCATATTCAAGTTCTCTGAGCTTGCCGATAACCTCAGATTTTGTTTTACCATAAACAGAAATACGCTTCGGCTTGCCAGTTCGGTAATCAATACTTCCTGTTGCTCTTGCTTCCCATCTGCCGTCGGAACGCTGGCGGATGCTACCTTCATTTTTGGCTCTTCTCATAGGAATACCTCCAGATTAATATTTTAAATAATAGTTCATATCGTGTTAAATCTGATTATTTTGTAATCTGTAGTATGATGAACGGGAGATATTCAGAATTTTTATTGCCTGTGATACAGTAAGTTCTTTTGCCTTTACTTGCTCTAAAATATCACTCCAGTTATCAGGTACGTAAACTTTTGGGCGACCAAACTTTACATTTTTCTTTTTAGCCGCAGTAATACCCTCACGTTGTCGGGAACGGATTTTGTTTCTCTCGTTTTCAGCAATACTCCCCAGCACTTCAATCAGGATAGAATTAATCATATCCATGACCCACATCTGCTCCGTAGGAAAATCAGTTACGGTTCTAAATGTCAGTTATATTTCACAGAGAAAATCTTCGTATTCTTCTTCACCTTTCACAGCTCTGACAGTATCGGTAATGAGCGAATAATCGCAAAGCATATCTTCAATTTCGTCGGCACTGTAACCATAATCAAGAAGCATCATAACATCCTCTTCATCAATACCATAGCAGTTACACATTTCCAGCAGAAGTTGTTCATGCTGGTTATAATAATCGTCCTCAAAATCATCATAAGAGTATTTCAGCCAAGATGTGTACCTGAAATCTTCTTTTCTCTCAAACTCTGAACGGATAATACATCCTTTAATGTCAATTTTCAGAATATCGCCGTTAACAGTTTCAATTCTGGTATAGGGGAAACTTAGCATGTTGACTTTTCCCAAAGCGTTTTTCATGATGGATTCTGTTGAAGTGTAAATGTAAATTCCTAGTTCTTCAAAATGGAGAAGGCACATAGGATTACTGCCTTTGACAATATACAGAGAATTATTTTCGTCAAGAACCGTAAAAGTAAAGTTGCCATGAACAGTTTCAGCCATATTTTTCAGACTGTCAAAGTCCAGTTTTTTCTGTTGTTCTATGATTTGTACTGCAACATAGCTGTCTGTTTCAATGTGGGTATCAGGCAAATTTTTTTCTTTGCGAAGTTCAACATCATTATATAAAACTCCATTATGTGCAAAAGAGAATTCCTTGTCTGCATGACCAGGGAACGGATGGTTATTCTGGTTAAACTTCTGATTTCCCTGAGTTGTCAAGCGTGTGTGTCCCATAATTGCAATTGTACCATCAGGAGCATCGAAACGGATTTTATGTGCAGGTTTCGGACGTTTATAAATAACGACTTTTCCATCACGGATATATGAGATTCCTGCGGCATCTGTTCCACGTTCTTCTGCGGCGTTTGCAAGTGCCTGAGTAAGTTTTTTTAGAACTTTATGTGGTATGATATGCTTGTAGTCAAGCCATCCGAATAATGCACACATATTAAAATTCCTCCGTTTCTTTAATTTTTTCATTGATGTAAAGCTGTCTTTCTTTGAGATACTGAATGAGTTCAGTTTCTTTGATTCCAGCCACAAATTCCGACCACGAGAGTTTTGCAATTTCATTATCGTCCATCAGGACAGCAAGTTCGCAGATTTTGTTTACCAGCTCCAGCGTTGCGATGAGGGTATTGTATTTCAAAGTTCTACGGAACAGCCTGAACTCAATAGTGTGGTAGTTGCAGAGATTGACAGCAACATATCGTCCGTAATTTTTCTTAGCCTTGTCCATGATAGCTTTCGGCGAATTTTCGTAGCCGTAACGAGCAGCCCATCTATTCATTGCATATTCGGAACGTCTTGAAAATTTTAGCATTTCGTTCCAGTGATGCTCCACAAAGTACAGAATTCTTGAAATGACCTCGTCCTGCTCCTCACGGTCAGTTGCAAGTGAATCTCTGTTGACGTGAATATGAAGTCCACAGGTAGAAGTCTGATGTGAACGGTAGCCCAACCTGACAGCGTGGTGCATAATATCTTCCCAGCAGAAATCTTTATGATAATCCAATGACATCGGATGTGTTACAATTTCCATTCCATTATCAAGCGAACCATCAGTTTTGATATAGATATGTTCGTCTCTCATATTTGCAATGTCAAGAAGTTCTTCTGCATAATCATCATCTTTACCTGCTCCGTCAATTTCTAATTCAACGCCAAAATAGCGATTAGAATCACCATAGAAAATCGGTTCAGGTTTGTAACCGTACTCGTGTATTGCAACATTTTTGCGGATATTCTGATAGCATTCATGGCAAAAATAGCCGTCATCGTACTCATAAGCATCATCGTTGTGAATGAGTGCGTCACATTCTTCACAACGAGTATAGTGGTAGTCGTAGCATTGTCTGCAAAGACTGGTGTAATCATCACCTTCTGCATCTTCGCTCCAGATTCTTGCACCGCAACAGTCACAGACTGTTGTGTAATCGTCAAGACAATCGGAGCATAAAATTTCACCGTCCAGTTCGCCGTAATCGTCCGTGTCAATAAGTTCTCCGTAGTGGGAGCAGTAAATTTTTTCTTCCATTGTTAATTCCTCCATAAATAAAAATTGCCCTCTCGGAATCAAACCGAGAGGGCTTTGTGTTTTAATATTCTTCTGCTAAAAGCATTGTTTAGTAGGTATCACTGTCAATGATGTAAACCTTTGCTGTGATTGGATTGTCCGTCTTGATAAGGTATTCCTTGCAGTATTCTGGCTGTTCTGAAAAGTGTGTGATTTTCTGAATGCCGTTTAAGTTTTCAAGTCTGAATACCTGAAAATAGTCTCGTTCTTCGGGAAGTTTGTCGATACAACTCCACATAAAAAGCTGGAGTTCAAGCGGTATTTTCGACTGAATCCCTTTTGTTAAGTAACGTTGATTGTTGAACATTGTTTCACCTCTTGATAATTTGTTACGCTCCTATGACCCTACTGTAATCAACAGCAGAGCTTACTGTAGCAC
>CAMWGS010000259.1 GCA_947173865.1 uncultured Ruminococcus sp. | reverse complement strand
GAGGGGAGACAATATTATAATAATGTCATATGCGGATATGACTCCCGAAGAACTGAAAAATAATCCGCCGAAAGTTGTATTTGTGGACGATAATAACAAACCCGTCCGCACGGCTCGTTATGAGAAACACGGCAGACTTGAAGATTTGAAATAATAAAAATTCTCTCCGAAACGAAAAATGTTCGGAGAGTTTTATTTTTCGGCAATGTTGACACCGTAACGGCAAAATGGTATAATAAAAACATAAAATTTACAATAAAGGAGTTTGTAAAAGTTATGAGCAACAACACAAACAGCTATGAAAGCCCTTTCTGTACACGTTATGCAAGTGAGGAAATGCAGTATATTTTCTCGGCAGACAAAAAATTCACCACATGGAGAAAGCTCTGGGTTGCACTCGCAAGAGCAGAAATGAAACTCGGTCTGCCTGTTACGGAAGAACAGGTTAAACAGCTTGAAGAACACATCACCGATATTGATTATGATATGGCTGCAAAGCGTGAGAAGGAATGTCGTCATGACGTTATGTCACACGTTTACACATACGGTCAGGCTTGTCCCGACGCTATGCCTATTATTCATCTCGGAGCAACTTCCTGTTATGTAGGCGATAATACAGATGTTATTATCATGCGTGACGCTCTTGAAGTAGTAAAGAGAAAGCTTGTAAATGTAATGAACAATCTTGCAAAGTTTGCGGACGAGTACAAGAGTATGCCTTGTCTTGCTTACACACATTTACAGCCTGCACAGCTTACAACAGTCGGCAAGCGTGCTACTCTCTGGCTTAATGAGCTTCTCATGGATTTCGAGGATTTGGAATACAGAATTTCTTCCCTCAAACTTCTCGGTTCTAAGGGTACTACAGGTACACAGGCTTCTTTCATGGAACTCTTTGAGGGCGATACAGACAAAATTAAACAGCTTGAAAAAATGATTGCCGAAGAAATGGGATTTGATGCTGTCGTTCCTGTTTCAGGACAGACATATTCAAGAAAAATGGATTCACAGGTACTTTCCGTACTCAGTGGAATTGCACAGTCATGCAGTAAGTTTTCAAACGATATGAGAATTTTACAGAGTTTCAAGGAAATGGAAGAACCTCGTGAAAAGAAGCAGATAGGTTCTTCTGCTATGGCTTACAAGCGTAACCCGATGCGTTGTGAAAGAATAACATCTATCGCAAGATACGTGATGATTGACAGCCTCAACCCTGCATTTACAGCAGGTACACAGTGGTTTGAAAGAACTCTCGACGACTCGGCAAACAAGAGAATTTCTGTAGCAGAGGCATTTTTAGGTGTTGACGCTATCCTTAATATCATGATGAACGTTACTGACGGTCTTGTTGTTTATCCTGAAATTATACGCCGTCGTGTTATGGCTGAACTTCCTTTCATGGCAAGTGAGAATATTATGATGGACGCTGTAAAGAAGGGCGGAAACCGTCAGGAACTTCATGACAGAATTATGGATTATTCCATGATGGCAGGTGAGCAGGTAAAAGTTTACGGAAAAGACAATAATCTTTGTGAGCTTATCCTTGCAGACCCACTCTTTATGGTAACAAAGGAAGAACTTGATGCAGTTCTTAAACCTGAAAGCTATACGGGCAGAAGCTCACAGCAGGTTGAAGAATTCCTCAGCGACTTTATCACTCCCATTCTTGAAGCTAATAAGGACGTTCTCGGTGAAAACTTTGAAATGAAGAACTGATGCATTAAAGAATAATTATGTTTGAAGTAATATTCATTTATTATTATAATTCCGCTTGCTGTAACTTTCGGTGGTTTTATTCTTAAACAGTGTGCCGGTTCTGATGTGGACAGTATTGTTGACTACAGAACAAGACTCTCAACGGCAAGTACAGAAGCATGGAAGCTTGCAAATAAAACCTGTTCAAAACTATGGATAACAGGAGGAATTATCACGACTGTTCTTTCAGTTATACTGCCATTTACAGCTTGTCTGATTCTGAATGAAACAGCAGGGCTTTATGCAGTTGTTTTTTTACTGATATTTCAGATTACAGCATTTATACTGTCTGTAGTGACATTGGAAAACAAACTTAAGTTACGGGAAAAAATAAATAATTATAATAAATATTCAACAGGGTTTCTCATACTTATGGTGGGAAACCCTGTATTTTTTTGGTTGATTAAAATATAAATATATTCAGAAGTTATTGACTTTTGGTATCACGGATAATATAATTATATTGTGGCACAGAAAAGAGGTGATACAATGTCTTCAAAACAAATGGGCAGACCAAAGTCTGAAAACCCCCTGACTGTTGAAGTGAAAGCACGAATCGACAAAAAAACAAATGATGAACTTATTAAATTTTGTAAGGAAAATAATATCACAAGAACGGACGTTGTAAGAGAAGGAATAAAATTAGTTATGAAAAAAAAGTAAATCGTCCGTTCCACAGTTTATCCACAACTTTACCACACATTTTCAACAGATTGTACTTGTTGGATATTTTGGAAAGCAGTTTTTAATGAAAATAACAATTTAATATATATTCAGATGTACGAAATTCTTACATTAGGATTTGAAGTATTAAGCAATGAGAAAGAAACCGGCAGATATTCAGATGTCCGAAAAACGGACATCCGAAATGAAAAAAGTGAATTTTGTGCCGTAAAACCGTAGGATTCGGATGTCCGAAAAACGGACATCCGAAATAAAAAAGGAGTTTTTATTATATGGAAACAGTTAACATTAATGGATTACCTTTGGGTATCAAGGAATACAAGGGGCATCGTGTTGTAACGTTCAGGGATATTGATATGGTTCATAAAAGACCTGAGGGAACAGCAAGAAAGAGATTCAATAGCAACAGAAAATATTTTATTGAGGGAGAGGATTTTTTTGTTGTAAAACCATCTGATATTCAGATGTCCGAATTTCAGACATCCGAAATTAATAACAGGGGTACTACATTACTTACAGAAAGTGGTTATCTCATGATAGTCAAATCTTTTACTGACGACCTTGCATGGAGTGTACAACGTCAGTTGATTAATTCTTATTTCAGAGTAAGAGAACTGACCAACTCTTATAATGAGATTCTTTTAATGCTGGTGCAGAAACAGAATGAATTTGAAAACCGTATTAAAAAAGTTGAGACTGAACAGACGACAGTTTCACAGCCACTTGCAATTGAAAGCGGTTCAATAGTTTTCGACTTTATAAACGAATGTTGTGAGCGTCGTTGTGGTACTTGCAACAATGTTACGACGGCTGACCTTTATCGTGCCTTTGAAAAATGGTGTTTAAAGAAAAATACAAACGCAGTAAGTAAATATACTTTTATAAATCAGATTTGTTTATATTTTCAGACAGACGATAAAAAGAGTATCAGAAAAAATGTTGCGGGG
>CAMWGS010000258.1 GCA_947173865.1 uncultured Ruminococcus sp. | reverse complement strand
GGGTGAAACAATGCGTCTGCGTTTTACTGAGGACGAAAACGGTGAGGTTTATCAGTATATTACACCGTTTGAAGAACGTGACATACCTCTTTGTGACTTCTCCGCCAGGAACGAGGAGGACGCTCACAATGAAATGCGTAAGTGGACTGCACTCCCGTTTGCAAGATACAACAGTCCAATGAATCAGGTCATTATGATAAAACTTCCGAACGGTTACAACGGAATTTATCTTAAAGTTGACCATATGACAATGGATTCAAGTTCAATTATCGGTTTCAACCGTGCTGTACTTGAAATTTACTGCTCGATGAAATACGGTACTGAAATGCCGAAACCCATGCAGTCGTATATAAAACAGCTTGAAAAAGACCTTGCGTATGAGTCAGATTCAGCCGCAAGGAAGCGTGATGAGGAATTCTGGAAAAACGAAATTGCAAAGGACGAGCCTATGTATACCGACTTTTCGGGACAGGGCAGACTTCTTACACAGCGTCGTGAAAACAATAATCCAAATCAGAGATGGGCAATGGTTATTTCAAGAAGTCCCGAAGCTTCAATTTCCGTTTATTCCCTTGAATATGAAGCCTCAATGCGTCTTATGAAGTTCTGCGAACTTTATCACGTTCCTATGGCAAGCCTGCTTCTTATGGGTCTGAGAACCGTTCTTTCAAAGTTCAATGACAACGAAAAAGACGTTTCCGTAAAGACCTGTGTTGCAAGACGTGGTACGCTTTCCGAAAAGTATTCAGGCGGTACAAGAGTACATTTCTTCCCTCTGCGTACCATTATGGAAAAAGATATGACTTTCCTTGACGGTGTCAGAATGATTCAGGCAGAACAGAGCAAAATTTTCCGTCATGCCAATTATGACCCGATTGAATATATGGCAAATAGACGTGAACGTTTTCCCACTCAGGCAGGTGCAAGCTATGAAAGTATAAGCCTTACTTATCAGCCTCTTACAGCAAACGGCAGTACAAAGGAAATGCCTGATATTCCTTACAAAAGTATGTGGTATACAAACGGTGTTGCAGGACAGCCACTCTATCTTACAGTAATGCACCGTCCCGAAGATAACGGTCTTAACTTCAATTTTGAGTACAGAAAAGACGCTGTCACAGAACACGAAATGCAGTATTTCTATTATTACCTCTGTCGTGTTCTTTTCAGGGGGATTGAGGACGAAACACGTACTATCGGCGAAATTCTTGAAATGATTTAAGGAGGAAGTTTTTCATGTTAGAGAAGATTAAGGAAATTATAGTAAATTACGTTGAGGTCAATCCCGACGAAATTACATCAGAATCACGTTTTATTGAAGACCTCGGTCTTAATTCGTACGATTTTATGTGTATGCTCGGTGACCTCGAAACAGAGCTTGACATTGCTGTTGATGAATCAGAAATCATAAAACTTCAGACAGTAGGCGATGCAATTGCTTACATCGAAAGACTGAGGTAATTATATGAACAAAAATAATATCAGAACACTTCAGGAGCTTGTTGTTGCTTCTGCTGAAGAATACGGTGAAAAGATTTTTCTGAAGGAAAAACACGGCAAGGACGTTTCTGAAAAGTCATTCAATGAATTTTACAATGATGTAAGAAAAATGACAGCGTGGGTAAATTCTGTATGCGGTAACGGAAATTCAATTAAAGCGGCAGTTATCGGCGGTTCAAGCTATGCATGGCTTGTCAGCTATTTCGGAACTGTATGCGGCGGAAATGCTGCCGTTCCGCTTGACGCACAGCTTTGCAGTACTGATATAAGTGAACTTCTTAACCGTTCCGACTCTGAAATTTTCTTCTATGATGCAAGATATGAAAGCATGATTCCAGAAATAAAGGAAAATTGTCCGAATGTCAGGGAATATGTTTCATTCGGTGACGATTTCGGAAAAATTCTTGACGATAACCAGCCTACAGAATTTACACCTGTAGACCCCTCGGCACTTGCCGCCATTTCCTATACTTCGGGTACGACGGGAAAAAGTAAGGGTGTTATGCTCCTGAACAGCAACCTAATTGACAATGCTATGTGTCAGGACAACGAAAGTACTCCTGAGGACGTTGTAATGTCTGTTCTTCCGATTCACCATATTTATTGTTTTACCTGTGATATTCTTCTTTCACTACGTTACGGTAATGAACTTTGTCTCAATGATTCAATGATGCGTATTCCTCAGAATCTTAAATTATATCGTCCTACAGTTATACTTCTTGTACCTATGATTGCGGAAACAATATACAAACAGATAAAAGCCGTGTCTGCTTCAAAGCCCGATATTCCGTTAAAGGATATTGCATGTGCCGTATTTGGCGGACGATTAAAGACAATTTACAGCGGTGGTGCTTATTTACGTCCGGAATTGCAGAGAGCTTATATTGGCATGGGTATTCAGATGGCTCAGGGTTACGGAATGACGGAATGTTCTCCGAGAATTTCAACCGCTGACCGTTTTGACACAGAATGTGCGGGAGATGTCGGCGTAATCGTCAACGGCTGTCAGGTCAAGACAGAGGACGGCGAAATCATGGTAAAAAGTCCGTCGGTTATGGCAGGCTACTATAAGGACGAACAGGCTACCGCAGAGGCTCTTACTCCTGACGGCTGGCTTCATACCGGTGACCTCGGCTATGTTGACGAAAAGAACCGTATTTTTATTACGGGAAGAAAGAAGAATCTCATTATTCTTTCAAACGGTGAAAACGTTTCTCCCGAAGAACTTGAAAATAAGTTTGCAGGTTCGGACTACATCTCTGAAATACTGGTATACAGTGACGACAGTGTAATATGTGCCGAGATTTTTCCGAATACCGATTTATACCCCGACTGTTCAGGTGAAGAACTTGAAAGAAAGTTCCGTGAAGCTGTGGACAGCATCAATAAAACCGTTCCACCTGCAAAGGCTATCCGTCGTCTGCGTATCAGAGATACAGAGTTTGAAAAAACAACTTCAAAGAAAATAGTTCGCAGACAGTCTGTGCAGGGACGAATAATAAAATAAAAGGAGTATGATTTTATGACATACGAAGAAATTTTTGCAAAGTCAAAGGAGCTTATCCTTGCCAATGAAATCGAAGGTTTGGAGGGGCATATTGCAGTTCAGATTAACATTAAGGGTGAGGGTGAAGGTGCTTTTTATATCGAACTCAAGGACGGTAAGGTTTATGTAGAACCTTATGAATACTATGACCGTGACTGTATATTTATCGTTTCGGGAAAGAACTTCCTTAAAATGTGTGAGGGTACTCTCAATCCCGTTGTTGCTTTCACAACAGGAAAACTCAAGATTGACGGTAGTATTGACAAGGCTCTTGAATTTGCAAACCTTATCAAGCAGGTAAAGGAAAATAACAAGTAAAAATATATAGTTCCTCTTTAATGCAG
>CAMWGS010000257.1 GCA_947173865.1 uncultured Ruminococcus sp. | reverse complement strand
GTATTTTAATACCTTTATGCTTAATGGTTCTTCATCTTTAAAAAACATAAGTTTTTCACCTGAATTACAGTCTATTTCACCGTTCCCCTCAATACAAAGCAGAATCTGAAAAATATCCGACTGAAAATTCATATAATTGTATTTTTTATTTACAATAATATGTTTTACTTTAAAATACGGACAAGAAACAAGTTCTTCCTGTGCTTTTATTTCAGCACTATTTTGTTTTTGCGGAACATTTACGGACAAATTAACAGTATCAAGTACTTTCTTAATATGAAGTTCTCTTTTCTTTCCGTCTGCACCTACACGATTATAATCGTAAAGACGGTAAGTCAAATCAGAACTTTGCTGAATTTCAGCAATTAATACACCTGCTCCGATTGCATGAACAGTCCCCGCTTCAATAAAGAAAACATCACCTTTTTTTACCTGAACCTTATTCAAACAGGTCTCGACAGTACCGTTTTCCATATGTTTCTTTAATTCTTCTTTGGACATATTTTTATTGAAACCGTATACAAGATATGCATCAGGTACAGCATCAAGTACATACCACATCTCATTTTTACCGCTTTTACCGTTCTCATGAATTTCGGCATATTTGTCGTCAGGGTGTACCTGCACAGATAAATTCTGCTGAGCATCAATAAACTTTATCAGAACAGGAATTTTTCCGTCTGAGCTTTTAAAACGACCAAGATATTCGGAATGAGCCTTTAAAACATCTGTTAATAATTGTCCTGTATGTTTTCCCGTTTTAACAATACTGATATCATCGGAAAGTGTGGAACATTCCCACGTTTCAGCCAAAGGAGTCATATCAGGATTCTTACCGAATTCATTTTTTAAGCGATTACCGCCCCAAAGGTAACTCCTGCCAGTTGGCTTTAAAACAAATGGCATAACTGTTTCTGATTCATTCATATAAAAATCACCTGCTGTCTGAAAATTATTTATACTTTAAATATTTGGATTCTTTCCCATAAATTCAATGTTTCTGTCAATCAAATCACATCGTTGTTTTACACAATCGGCACTTCTCAACGGGTCTGACGGATTGTTAAACGCATAATCAAGAAGTCTGTCTATGTGACTTGTAGCAACGTGTAAACGTGTATCAGAAGAAGCATAATAAATAAATACACTTCCGTTTTCACGTACTACTGCACCGTTTGTGAAAACAACATTTGATACATCTCCTACACGTTCATTTCCAAACGGTGCAATAAGATAACCAGACGGCTCTGCAATTACTCTTGAAGGGTCTTTCAAATCCGTTACAAATATATAAATAACATACCTCAGACCGTCAGCAGTATTACGTACACCATGTGCAATATGAAGCCAGCCCTTTTCCGTTTCAATCGGAACAGCACCACTTCCGTTTTTTGATTCTGTAATTGTATGATATCTGCGTATACTTGTCATTGTTTCATTTTCAATCACAGGGTTTAAGACATCATCTGTAAGACCGTAACCGATACCGCCACCTTTTCTCGCTTCAATAAAGTTGTCCATGGGTCTGGTATAGAATGCATATTTTCCGTTTACAAACTTAGGAAGCAGACAAACATTGCGTTGCTGAGGACTTTGTTTTGTTTTCAGATTAGGCAGTCTTTCCCATGTATTCAAATCTTTTGTACGTACAATACCTGCCTGTGCTGTTACCGATGATAAATTATTACTGTCAATGTCTTTTGATTCTGAACAGAAAACGCCATATATCCAGCCGTCCTCATGCTTGGTAAGACGCATATCATATACATTTGTTTCATTTGGGTACAAATCAGGCAATATTATAGGTTTGTCACGAAATATAAAGTTATCGACACCCGTTGTACTTTCTGCAACCGCAAAAAAACTTTTACGGTCATTTCCCTCAACTCTTGCAACAAGACAGATTTTTCCGTCAAGTTCAATTGCTCCCGCATTAAACACAGCATTGATTCCAAGACGTTCAATAAAATACGGATTTGTCTCTGTATTCAAATCATATCGCCAGTGAAGCGGTACATGATTGCGTGTAAGAACAGGATTTTCCCAGCGTTCATAAATTCCGTTATAAAAATCTGTTTTTCTGTTTGGAAGTCTTAACAATAAATTCTGACTTTCAAGCTGTCGTAAATATTCCTTATGATACATAATCAATCCTCCCGAAAATATTTTATACAATTATAATTGTTATTTGGTTTATGACTGAAAAATCATGAAATCAGGGATAACCGCTGAATCATTTCAATGCACATTCTTCCGTTATGATACGGACATTTCCAAGAGTGTACAAGTGCCTGATTAAGTTCAGGTGTATTGTCGGGAGATATATTTTCTATCCATTCTCCACTTTTACGGTCAATAACATAGTGCTGTATAAAGTTCCATATTGATTCCGATGCTTCAAGATACTCTGTCTTTCTTGGATTTTCCTGATAGGCGTTATAAAATCCCACTACCGCTTCAGCCTGAACCCACCATATTTTCTTATGGTCAACATTATCTCCATCACGCTCATTATCAAGTGCATTCTGCACATTATCAAAAGCATTTCTGTATGCGGAATCTGCAAGACCGTTTATCATAGACTGCATTTTTTTCTGATACGCTTTATCTCCAAGCACACGACAACTGCGGTCGATAAGCCAAGACGTTTCAATATCATGACCGAAAGACTCAAGGTCAATAAGAGAATGATAATCCGAGTCAAAAAAAACATCACAAATCTGTTTTTCCGAATTATATATTTTATTTTCAAACAACCGTAATATACTGCGTATCGAGTCTCCCACTTCATAAAAAGTATCTGCCTTATAAAGTTCGGAATATGCTTCAAGAACATGAAGCAGTGTATTCATGGTACGTTCTGCAATAACACCGTTTTCCGAAAGTTTTTCATTTGAAACGGGAGAAAAATTCCTGCTGAACGCTTCAAGGTAACCGTTTCCGTCCCTGCACTTTTCCTCAATGACATGATAGAGAACATAGGCAAAATTCAGAGCTTCCTTTCTTCTGCTTGCCTGATAGTATGCCGAAAGTGCATAAATTGCAAACGCCTGATTATATGTGTGTTTAGTGTCATCGCATACAGTTCCGTCATAGTTAACCGACCAGTATACACCGCCATACTGAGCATCAAAACAAAAATCCGTAAGAAATTTATATGCATGGTCTGCCATTTCAAGAAGTTCGGGACTATGAAGAATCTGATACGCCGACGAATAAAACCAAAGAATTCTGCTGTTGAGGATAACTCCTTTTACACTTTTTTCGTCAGGCTTTCCGTCAGAATCGGCATAACCGTAAAATCCACCGTTTTTATCATCTTTCATTCTGTTCCAGAAAGGAATCAGATTACTTTCAAGATGTTTCTGAAATACTTCTGCGTCCATAATAAAAAATCTCCTTTCAGAATATTGAATCAAAACAC
>CAMWGS010000256.1 GCA_947173865.1 uncultured Ruminococcus sp. | reverse complement strand
CCAATCAAATATATTACTGAAACTACCCGCTTTTTCAATAATAAGATGTGCAGTTTCATTTGTATTTACTCTTGGAATGGCATAAAAAAGAAGAAGTTCAATGATTTCATGATGACAGAAACCATTTCCGTCAGTATCTATAAATCTTTGCCTAAAACGTTCCCTATGCCCTTTATGTAACTCCGAATTCATGGATATTCCCAATTTTATAATAATATTCCGATAACTAAAATTTATTTCATTAATTATTATAACACCAAGTACAAATCATGTCAATAGAAATCCGATTAATTTCTTTAATATTTTTATAAATTCAAAATTATTCCCATTCTATTTCGTCACTGTGTTTACGGACAATTTCATATATATCTTCCGGATTTTCAACAAGATATTCGATAATCTCCGCCAGTTTAGCTGTTTTTTCGGCATTTTCAGCAGTATTATCATAGTATACCACATACATTGTTGATTCAGGGTCGGAATCCATACCCTCAAGAACTTCAGGGGCATTTTTTTCAAGATAATAATTCAGAAAAGCTTCCCAGTTATAGCCGTTCATATAGGCTTCGGGATTGATTTTCTCCATTTTTTCACCAATAACCATTATTTTTTCATTTTCAATAAAAAAATTAAGTGAAATATATTCTTCACCGTACGTTACATCTATAAAATCAGACACAGTTTTGTCCACCTTAATATCTTATTTTTTTATAATAATAACATATTTTATAATACAAGTCAATAAAAACATATGTTCCGAACCGTTCACGCAACATCATGTGATATTATACTAAATATTCCATATACTTCATACAGTTTATTGTGAATTGTTACAAATATTATTTTTTTTCAATTTTTCTGTTGACTTTTCCGAAAACCTGTGCTATAATAATAAATGTCGTAAGGCAGTAATGGCAACAACGACAAATATGGCGGCATAGCTCAGTTGGCTAGAGTACTCGGTTCATACCCGATTGGTCGTTGGTTCAAATCCTACTGCCGCTACCAGTTAAAAAGGCCCGTTGGTCAAGCGGTTAAGACATCGCCCTTTCACGGCGGAATCATGGGTTCGATTCCCGTACGGGTCACCACAAAAACCAGTATCAATAATTGATGCTGGTTTTTTTCATATAAATAACATTATTATCATTTACTTCCGAAAAGGAGAATTTTGTTATGGAAACCCTGAACAAATATAAAGCCTGTCTGTTAGGTGGTGCAATAGGCGACGCTTTGGGATATGCCGTTGAGTTTGAACGTGAATCGTCAATTTTCTCGAAATATGGAAAAAATGGTATAACAGAATATAAGCTTAAAAACGGTATGGCTCTTTTTTCAGACGACACACAGATGACGCTTTTTACTGCAAATGGTCTACTTTCCGCTTATTACAACAAAAATTCGTATACAGATTCTATACATACAAGTTATAAAGAATGGTACATAACTCAGTCATTAAAACAAAACAATAACAATTATCATTCATGGATTATGAAAGTACCACAGCTATGGGTAAGACGAGCCCCTGGAATGACCTGTATTTCTGCTATTACTTCCAGACAAAAAGGCTCTGTAAGAAACCCTATAAACGACAGCAAAGGTTGCGGAGGAGTTATGCGTGTTGCACCTGTAGGATTATTTTTCAAGAATACCGAAAGAATATCACAGACTGATATGTTAGCCGCTGAAATTTCTGCAATTACTCACGGTCACGAACTGGGTTATATTCCGTCAGCTACTCTTGCACACATTATAAATCTTATTTCACATAACGAAAAAATAACTCTGAAAGATGCCGTGCTTGACAGTATTTCCCATGCCGAAAAACTTTTCAAGAGTTGTAAACATATCGGTTACTTCAGTAAACTCATGCACAAAGCTGTAAAGCTTTCTGAAAAGAAATACAATGACCTTGAGTCTGTTCATGAACTCGGAGAAGGATGGGTAGCGGAAGAAACCCTTGCAATTGCCGTCTACTGTGCGTTAAAATATGAAAATGACTTTGAAAAAGCAGTTGTAACATCTGTAAATCACAACGGCGACAGTGATTCCACAGGAGCAGTTACAGGAAATATTATCGGTGCATATCTCGGTATGGACTCTATACCTCGGAAATTCCTTGATAATCTCGAAATCCGTGACGTTATTTCCGAAATTGCCGAAGATTTATATAATTATGACATAGACGAACATCAGAACGAAACAAGAAAAAAATATATACTATAAATAAAAGGACATACATAGTATGTCCTTTTTCTTTATTTTAAGGTATATTATTACATTTTACAGCATATTATTTCCTGATATAATCAGGAGGTGGTATAATGGAAAAAAATAAATACCTTGTTGCTCTTGCGGGAAATCCAAACGTCGGAAAATCAACTGTTTTTAACGCCCTTACGGGTATGAACCAGCATACAGGCAACTGGGCAGGAAAAACTGTTTCAAGTGCAGAGGGATATTTTGAATACAAAGATATGAAAGTTACTCTTGCCGACATTCCAGGTACATATTCTCTCCGTACAAACTCAGCGGAAGAAACAACCGCAAGTGACTTTGTATGTTTTTCGGGTGCAGATGCCGTCATTATAGTATGTGACGCAACTTGTCTTGAACGCAACCTTAACCTAACTTTGCAGATTATTGAAGCCATGCCTAAAAGCATAGTATGTATAAATCTTCTTGACGAGGCTGAAACAAAAGGGATTGAAATAAATACCGACCTTTTGAGTGAACTGCTCGGAGTTCAGGCCGTCGGAGTCACCGCACGAAGCGGAAAAGGTCTTGACAGACTTCTGGAAAGTCTTTATAACTGCATAAACGACAGTTCAGATATAAAACCGTCTTTTATTCAGCTTCCCGACAACATAGAAAATGCAGTTTCCGAAACTCAGAAACTCATTGAAAACAATATAAATAAACTTCCACCACGTCTTACCGCACTGCGTATTATTGAGGATGATACGGACTTTATTGAAAAAGCAGAACAGTTTGAAAATACATCTTTTACAATTCCTGAAATTGAAAGAATAAAATCCGCTTTACGCAGTAAAGGACTCACAAAGGAAAAAATTACTGACGAAATTATTTCCGCAGTTATAAATAAGTCTGCCGAAATAGCTGATAAAACAATAAGTTACAGTAAATCTTCTCCTTATATACGTGACAGAAAACTTGACAGAATTTTTCTCAGCAAACGTTTTGGCATACCCGTAATGATTCTTTTACTTGGTGTTGTCCTATGGATTACCATTATTGGTGCAAATTATCCGTCTGACCTGCTTGGAAAAATTCTTTTCGGATTCGGTGACATTCTTTCCGTAGGTCTGCAAAAGATTCATGCTCCTCAGTGGCTTGACAGTGTACTCATCCAGGGGATTTACCGTGTACTTGCATGGGTTGTATCTGTAATGCTTCCGCCTATG
>CAMWGS010000255.1 GCA_947173865.1 uncultured Ruminococcus sp. | reverse complement strand
ATAGACAACATATAAATTTAACGTGAATTTAACATTAGTAAGGAAGCCTGAACTGTCCCACTCTTATTTTATTTTCTGCAATAACCATTGAAAAAGTTTCTTTTTCAGAATATGGTTCATCTGGTGAAACGTCCGTTCCTTCATAATGATTTTCGACAGTAAAGAATATTTCATCATCTGTTTGTGACTGTATATCTACGATTTTTGAAACTGAATAATAAGGGTTCATTTCACGCTGACCGTTAAGGGCGTAAACTTCGCCGTCAAGTTCGAGATAGAGCATTTTCAAATCTTCGTTAGGGTATCTTTCACTGAAAACTCTATAATAATCGTTTTCTACATCAGCGAAAGATTTTATATTATCGTTGGTAATTTTGTAATAAGTCCAGCCGAAACCGTTCTGAACAGTTGAATTCATATCAAGGTTATACGGACAACCAACCGTATAAATCCACTGAAAACGGCAGGCGGACTCAAAGAGTGCCTGACCTGCGGACATCATAAGCTGGTCATTATCCGTCTGAGGTTCTTCCTTAAATTGTAATGCACCGTCTTTGTCGTATGAGAAAGCACCTGCACCGAGTGGGTCGGGTTCTGAAAAGTCTTCATTTTCCGATGCTGTAGTACTGTCTGTTAATGAAATGGTTGTTGTAGTAACAGACGTTGTTGCAGTTCCTGTGGTTTTTGTAGTTATAGTTGTTGTTTTTGTTGAAGCGGTTGAGGAAGATTTTACGGCTTGTGGGTCGGGCTGAATGGTTTCCTGTGGTATTTCGGAAGATTCTGAACTTTGTGAAATATCGGAAGCATCATTTTCTGACTGTTTTTTTTCACAACTGTAACTGCTGATTATAATTGCGGTTACAAGAAAAGCCATAACAAATTTTTTCATTTGTATTCTCCTATTCATCATCATCGTCGTCAAGTACAAAGTCAATAACACCGTCGCTTACATTAACGGCAGAACATATTACCTGAACATTCTGACCGAGATTATATGAAACACCGCTGAATTTTTCAGTCAGTGAAACGGGTTCTGAGTAGTCATATTCACCTTCGGGGAGAGTGCGTATGTGGACAAGTCCTTCAATGGTGTTGGGGAGCTTTACATAGAAACCAAATTCAGTAACGCTTGAAATACGTGCCGTAAATGTTTCACCTATATGTGACTTCATATATTCGGCTTTGTAACAGTCTTCGCACTCTCTTTCAATTGTAACCGCTCTTATTTCGGCAGTGGAAGAACGTTCTGCGGCGTTCACTGCAAAACCCGAATAACGTTTGTTAAGCCATTCGTTGTTATATCCTGCGAGAATATCGGTTATTATACGGTGTATGGCGAGGTCGGGATAACGTCTGATAGGGGAGGTGAAATGTGCGTAGTCATCAAGAACAAGACCGAAATGTCCGACAGGTTCAACGGAGTACTTGGCTTTTGACATTGAACGGAGTACCATAAGATTTACCGCTTCAAATTTGTCCGTACCCTTTGCACTTTCAAGGATTTTTGCAGCGTGTACGGGTTTGAATTCAGTGAAATGCGGACATTCAAGATTGAATTTCGGCAGAAGTTCGTGAAGTGCTTCAACTTTTGCTTCAGGCGGAGCTTCGTGGATTCTGTAGACAAACGGCACTTTCTTTTCTTTGGCAAGTTTTGCGGCGGCTTCGTTTGCAGTTAACATAAATTCTTCAATAATCTGCTCTGATTTTCCACGTTCTCTCGGAACAACTCCACAGCATATACCGTCACCGCTTATTATCAGCTTACTTTCAGTTGTTTCGATTTCAGGAGCATTACGGCGTTTTTTCTTGGCAATAAGAACGTCTGCCAGTTCGTTCATAAGAAAAATTTCATTTCGCACATCAGCGTATTTTTCAGCGGTTTCAGGAGTTTCAGAGCCGTCAAGAAGAGTATTTATTTCTGAGTAAACGCCTTTTACACGTGAACGTATGACACTTTTACAGAAACGGTAAGAAATAATATTTCCTTCATTGTCAAGGTTCACAAAAGCCGAAAGAGTGAGTCTGTTTTCGTTGGGATTAAGCGAACATATGCCGTTTGAGAGTTCTTTTGGAAGCATGGGAACGACACGGTCGGCATAATAAATACTAGTACCACGTCTCATAGCTTCCTTGTCAAGTTCGCTGTTGCCCTTTACATAGTGGGAAACGTCGGCAATGTGTACGCCGAGAAGATAGCCGTTGTCTGTTTTTTCCACGGAAACAGCGTCGTCGAGGTCTTTGGATTCAGCACCGTCTATTGTGAATATTTTCATATCACAGAGATTTTCACGGTTATTGAAAGAATACGGCTGTACTCCTCCCTCTGAAATCTTTCTTGCTTCTTTAAGAACTTCTTCGGGAAATTCGTCGGGAGCATTGTGAATCATGAGAATTGACTTCGCACATGATGACGCATATTCCGAACTGCCGAAAACAGAAGTTATTTTAACTTTGTGTTCGGCGTGCCGTCTGCCACGGAAAACTATTTCGGCAAGAACCTTGTCACCGTTATTGAATTTTACACTTTGGTCTTTTATAATAATTATGTGATTTTTTGTTGCTGAATCAGGAACGAGATAAGGGCTTCCGTCTACAAATTCAATTATGCCTGTCATTGCCGAACTTCCGAAATCTATAATATCAACTATTTCGCCCTCGGGTTCACCTGAACGTGAGGGAATATCCGAAATAAGCACACGGTCGTTTGGCATAGCACCAAGCATACATTTTCCCGGAATAAAATACTCAATGTCGTTATCCGTTTTGGCAAATCCGAAAGTACGGCTAAGACGTGTAACTGTGCCGACATAAATATTAAGCCTTGAACAAAGACCGACTTTCATTCCCTTGCGTACGGTAATAATACCATCCTTGCGGAGTTCGTCGAACGCCTTTATAAAATTTTCACGTCCCTGTTTTTTGGTACGGCATTTGGTTTCAAGTTCATTTATAGGCATAGTTTTTTTATTGCAGGTTTTGAGAAAAGTTACTATTTTCTTTCTGTAGCTTTCCACATCATTTTTCTGTGAACTGATTTTCTTCTTCATAAAATCTCCTTATAAAAAATCAAGCCCCATGACTTTTTGTCACAGGGCATACGGTTTATTACTTGTCGGTAAAAATTGGAATAATGTTGACGGCAAGAACAGCAACGAAAAGAATAATTGCGAGAGTTCTTGTAATCTTGTTGAGGATAGCCTCTTTTGTTCTTCCTTCATTTTTACCATAGAAAGAATCTGAACTTGCACCGGTAAGTGCAGCGGTCATACTGTCCTGTGATTTCTGGTCCTGTGAAAGACAAATAACGATAGTTACCAAACAAACGAGGAGAATTAAAATTCCTCCTGCAACTTCTAAAGTACTCATATGAAAAACCTCCGAAAAATAAGAATACACAATATTTCAAATATCCTTATTATTATATCATGATTTATCGGAT
>CAMWGS010000254.1 GCA_947173865.1 uncultured Ruminococcus sp. | reverse complement strand
CTATTGACTATCGGAAATTCTCTATTTATAATTATATCCGTAGATAAAACAAGGGGATTACTTAAAATAATTTCTAAGGAGAAAATTATGGAAGAATTTTCGATTTTCAACATCTTTACCCTGCTCGGCGGACTTGCCTTTTTTCTGTATGGTATGAATGTAATGTCAACCGGTCTTGAAAAGCTGACAGGCGGTAAACTTGAAGTTGCCCTCAAAAAAATGACTTCAAACAAAATCAAAAGTATTCTGCTTGGTATGGGCGTGACAATTGCTATACAGTCATCGTCTGCCATGACGGTAATGCTTGTTGGTTTTGTAAACTCGGGGCTTATGACCCTTGAACAGACTATAGGCGTCTGTTTCGGCTCTAATATCGGTACAACTTTTACAGCATGGATTTTATGTCTCGGAGATATAAAGACATCTGACGGCGGTGGAGTACTCGCATTCCTGCTTAAAATGCTGAAACCTGAATCCTTTTCACCTCTTATTGCACTTATGGGTGTAATAATGATTATGGCTTCAAAGAAAAACAAGAAAAAAGATATAGGACGTATTCTTGTTGGTTTTGCCGTTCTTATGACAGGTATGACTCTTATGTCTGATTCCGTTGACCCTCTTGCACAGTCGGAGGACTTCAAAAAGCTCCTTACTGCTTTTGAAAATCCCGTTTTAGGCGTTCTCGTAGGTGCAGGCTTTACGGGTATAATTCAGAGTTCAGCAGGTTCTATCGGTATTCTTATGGCGTTCTCCAAAGCAGGTGCCTTGACTTACGGAATGTCACTCCCCATTATAATGGGCTGTAATATCGGTACTTGCGTTACAGCGTTGCTTTCCACTTTCGGTGTAAGCAAAGATGCTAAAAGAGTTGCATGGACTCATATTCTTGTTAAAATTATCGGAACTATAATTCTTCTTCCGATTATAATGATTCTCCAGTCTGCTCTCAACCTCAGTATATTCAACGAAACAGTGGGATATGTCGGCATTGCAACCATGCACACTATTTTCAATCTCGCTACTACAGTTATGTTTCTGCCGTTTACAAAACAGCTTGTTGCACTTTCACGTCTCATTATACGTGACGGCAAGGAAGCTGAAACCGATTCCAAGAGAACTCTTACAGGTCTTGACGAAAGACTTCTCAAAACTCCAAGTGTAGCCGTTCAGGCGTGCAGAACCGCCACCATTGAAATGGCTGACCTCACTAAAGAAACTATTCACAAAGCTCTCGACATTATTATTGAATACAATGCCGATTCTGCTGAAACCATTACAGAAAATGAAGATATTATTGATAAATTTGAAGATACTATAAACGGCTATCTTCTTAAAATCTCAAAAAGCAGTGTTACAGGCAGTGACAGCCGTATAGTTTCCAAAATGATGCACTGTATCGGTAACTTTGAAAGAATTTCCGACCACGCTGTAAATCTTGTTGAATCGGCACAGGAAATACATGACAAGAAAATAAAATTTTCCGATGAGTGTATAAACGAAATAAAAATTATTACAGAAGCTATTGCAGAAAATATTGACAGGGCTTTTGAAGCTTACAATTTCAATGACCTTACAATTGCCCATAAAGTTGAACCGCTTGAGGAAGTAGTGGACAATCTGAGCATTGAACTTAAAAACAGGCATATAAGACGTTTACAGAATGATGAATGTACCGTTGAACTCGGATACATATTTCAGGACGTTCTCACAAACCTTGAGAGAATTTCCGACCACTGCTCAAATATAGCCTGTATACTCATTCAGACAGACGAAAAAACTGATTTCCACACATATCTTGCGGACGTTAAGGAAAATGACGAATCTTTCCACGACGAATACAGAAAATATGCTGAAAACTATTTTTCACGTCTCAATACTATATAAAATTCAATTATTAAACAAAGAGTACAGCCTTTACTGACTGTACTCTTTATTTTTATATCAGCTCTTTTCAATTGGTATCCATATCTGAGAGCGATAGTCAGGTGAAGTCATATTACCTGTCGGATACGCTTCAATGTCCATTTCATAAGTCGATTTATATTCGGACACAGGAAAAAATTCAGTACAGATTTCATGACATAATTTCTGTATGGCTTCAGGCATTGCACCTGTACATTCCGCAACTATCCATGTACGTGCAGGAATTTCATTGACAGTATATCCCTCGGGAATTATTATATTTTCGTCACACTCAACAGCTATTGAATAATCAAATGTCTTTTTGTTTGTATGCGTGTTGCCGTGGCAGATACCAAAAACATAAGTTTTATCAGACGCATTTTTCAGCAGGGTTTCAATAATTCCCGTTCTGTGTGCTTTGTCCCAGAAATCAGGAATAGTATTTTTATTCTGATTTTCGTCAATGGAATGTGTTTCCGTTTTTCCGATAACCTTAAATGCAGGTTTTTCGACAATTCTGTAATTCATTTTATTACCGCCTTTCAAAATAATTTTTATACTCAGTCGGGAAAATGATTTCAGACATGAACTGTTACGCCGTGCTTCCGACGGAGTTATACCATGAAATTTTGTAAATGTCCTTGTAAAACTCTCCGGTGATTCATAGCCGTATTTCAAAGCAACGTCAATTACTCTGGATTTTAAAGAAGAAAGCTCACTGCCGGCAAGTGTAAGCCTTCTGTTACGGATATATTCACCAACCGTCATACCACACAATGCATTAAATACTCTTTGAAAATAAAATACTGAACAATAAGCTTGTTCTGCAATTTCTGAATAGCCAATTTTATCTGTAATATGATTTTCGATATAGTCCAGTACATTCTGTATGCCGTTTATCCAGTTCATATTGATTTCCTCCCTGAGTGTGATTACATTAATTTCATTAAAAGTCAATATAAAATATACAAACAAAAAAACTATCTTCATGAACAAGAAGATAGTTTCTAATTTGCAAAACAATTTGTATAATTATTTGGCTCGAATTTAAAATCAATTGTACTAATCCAGTTAATATTATTATCGTCATTAAAATATTTATGATAATATCCCCATACACGACGATAAACTTCTTTATCCCAGTTTGCAGAACACCATTCATAAAAAAAGTTTTCATCATGCGAAAGGTCATAAGCTATTGAACCATAATTTTTCCAGTCAATGTCAGTTCAGTTTTCAACTTTTCTAATTCCTGAATTTTGGTAATTTTCCCAAAATTTTTCATCTTTTTTTACTATTCTAAACTTATTCCATATAACCCCATTTTCAGAATATTCAACTTTTACTACAACTATTGTACAACTGAAATCGCAATCGTCCCCACATATAAGCAACGGAAAATTACATGAAATTTTCTTTTCAACCAGTTCCTTTAAATAAAGAAATTCACCCGTATTTTCCGTACAAATTGATGAAATCAGCCATTCAAAAAAGTTATTACTACCATGAATTTTTTCAAAAATATTATTTACACATTTGTTA
>CAMWGS010000253.1 GCA_947173865.1 uncultured Ruminococcus sp. | reverse complement strand
GTATACGGCATCAGGAATTATAAAAACAGTTATAAATTTTCTGATACTTTTAATGATAATCGGGCTTGCATACAGTGGGATTATTCTTTCACGTCATGTATTTTCGGATTTGAATATTGACGCAAGCCGTGCTGACGCAAGAAAAATCCATATGTTCTGTTCATATTGGGGATTTGTTCTTATGAGTCTGCACTTTGGTTTTCACTGGGATATGTTTTTAGGCATTGCAAAAAAGTTTACAAAGAAAAAATCTGTTTTGAAAACTGCTGTACTGAGAATATTGACAGCAGTAATTGCAGGGTACGGAATTTATTCATTCAGGAAGCGTGAAATAGGTTCGTATATGATTATGAAGATAGAGTTTACTTTTTTTGATACAGAAGAGTCACTGTCTGCATTTATTGTGGATTATCTGACTGTTATGGGATTGTTTGCAATAGTCGGATATTATGTTATGTATATTTTAAGAGCTATGAGTAAAAAAAGGAGGTCTGTTACAAAATGAAAAAAGGAAAAAGATTACTGGCAGGTGTTATTACTGCAACAGTCGGTTTATCAATGACGGGTTTAAGTACGGCCGTTGCGGAAGTTATGTACACAAAGGATGATATGAAGAATATGCGTGATTTTCTACTTTCGGAAAATGAAAAGGATTTATCGGGTAAGGATTACGATTTGAACAATGACGGAGTATGGGACTCTTTTGACCTTACAATGATGCGTCAGCAGGTTGCAACGACAGGCAATAACGGAAAAACTCTTGTTGTATATTATTCTCTTGTACTTCCCGACGGCACTGACGCTTCTGTAAGTGCAAGCCGTGTAATAGTAGACGGTGAATCCTATGGTACAACTGAATATATGGCGAAAGTCATTCAGGAAGAAACAGGTGCTGATTTGTTTGAAATTCAGACTGTGCAGGAATATCCGACGGAATACCGTGATGTAACAAATCAGGCATCACAGGAAAAGGAATCTGGCTTCCGTCCTGAACTTGCAACGCATATTGACAATATTGATGAATATGATACTGTTTTTGTAGGTTATCCGAATTGGTGGGGTGATATGCCTATGGCACTATATTCTTTCTTTGATGAGTACGATTTGTCAGGAAAAACTGTAATTCCTTTCAACAGCCACGGCGGAAGCGGTTTTTCACAGACTGTGCAGTCAATTGCACAGCTTGAGCCGAATGCGGAAGTAAGTACAGACGGTCTTTCACTTTCAAGAGGAATTGTGTCCACATCAAGAGATACAATCGCAGAGTGGATTGCAGATTCAGGCTATAAAAAAGAAACATCTAAAAATCTTGTGGCTTATTATTCGGCAAGCGGTACGACAGAAAAAATTGCTGACTATATTGCAGAGGCAGTCAACGCAGATGTTTTTGTAATTACACCTGTTGACGAATACACAGACGCAGACCTTAACTGGACTGATTCGGAAAGCCGTGTTGTAAAGGAACATAATGACCTTGACAATGTACACGTTGAACTTGTTCAAACTGTTCCCGAAAACTTTGATTCGTACGACAATGTTTTTATTGGTTATCCGATATGGTGGCAGGAAGCTTCATGGGTTGTGAACGATTTTGTAACCGAAAATGACTTCACAGGAAAAAATGTAATTCCTTTCTGTACGTCCATGAGTTCTCCGCTGGGTGAAAGTGACAGACTTTTGGCAGAAATGTCAGGCACGGGAAACTGGTTCAACGGAATACGGTTTACAAGTCGTTCGGATAAGGAAACCGTGCAGACATGGGCAGAAAGTCTTGACCTTACAAAAAAGACCAATTCAAATAAAACTCTGATTGCTTACCTGTCCTATCCTCTGCCGGACGGTACAGATGCCAATACAAGTGCAAGTCGTGTCATAGTTGACGGTGAACTTTATGGTTCTGTGGAGTACATGGCGAAAGTAATTCAGAAAAATACAGGTGCAGATATGTTTGAAATTCAACCTGCTGTAAGTTATGGCGAAGATTTCAACACTGTTGCTGACCGTGTATTGAATGAGCAAGAAAACGACGTTCTTCCTGAACTTCTGAATCATATTGAAAATCTTGAACAGTATGATACGGTTTTTGTCGGTTATCCTGTATGGTGGTACGATATGCCTCAGATGATGTACAGTTTTTTTGATGAGTATGATTTTGGTGGAAAGACTATTATTCCGTTCAACAGTCACGGCGGAAGCGGATTTTCAGGTTCTGTTCAGGAAATTGCAGAACTTGAACCGAATGCAGAGGTACGCACCGACGGTCTGACAATCTCAAGAACTTCTATGGCAACTTCTGAAGGCACTATTGTAAACTGGCTTGAAAGAATTGGCATGAAAGTCAGTTGATAATAAAAAAGCTGTCTGTTTAAAAACAGGCAGTTTTTTTGTTTAGATAAAACCTATAGGTTTATACTGAAAAACAAATTTAGACTTGCATTATTTTTGATTATGTTGTATAATTAATATATGGAATAAGAAAGGTGAAAAAATGTCAAAAAAATTATTATGTGGAATGATAGCGGGTCTTGTTATATTTTATTCGTGCAATAGTAAAGCTGTAAAAAGCGAACATAAAAGTAAATCGTTTTTTGCTATGGACACTTATATGACTATTAATATTTATGGTGAAAAAACAGATGCTGTTTTAGAGCAGTCAGAAGAACGGGTAACGGAGCTTGAAAAAATGTGGTCTGTTACAGACGAAAACAGTGAAATTTATTCAATAAATCACAGCAACGGAAAAAGTATAGGCGTAAGTCTCGAAACAGCAGAATTACTTGACTTTTCACTGGATATTTCAAAAATGACAGACGGTGCTTTGGATTGTACTATGTATCCGATTCTTACAGAATGGGGATTTACAACCAATAATTATAAAATTCCGACTGATGAAAAAATAAGTAAATTACTTGAAAATACAGGTTATGAAAAAATACGTCTTGACGGACAGAATGTGACGATTCCCGAAAATATGCAGATAGATTTCGGAGCAGTCGGCAAAGGTTATACTGGTGACCTGATTGTTGGTATATTACAGGAAAACGGTATTGAGTCCGCATTGCTTGATTTGGGCGGAAACATTCAGACTGTCGGCAAAAAGCCTGACGGAACAGACTGGAAACTTGGTCTGAGAAGTCCGTTTGATGAGGGTAATTTGGCAACACTGGAAATTTCTGACTGTGCTGTAATTACTTCAGGCGGATATGAACGTTATTTCACGGGAGATGACGGTGAAATTTACTGGCATATTCTTGACTCCGAAACAGGCAGACCTGCACACAGCGGACTTGTTTCTGTTACGGTCATCGGCAAAGAGGGCAGACTTTGTGACGCACTTTCAACGTCGTTGTTTGTAATGGGTCTTGACAAAGCGACGGAACTTTGGAAACAACATGATGATTTTGAAATGATTCTTGTATCTGAGAAAGGCGAGATTTATATTACAGAGGGTATTG
>CAMWGS010000252.1 GCA_947173865.1 uncultured Ruminococcus sp. | reverse complement strand
CACAGCTTTGTTTCCTGAATAACGCAATAATTTCCACGTTCGCAGGTACGGCTTCAATGCTTACAGGTATAGAAGCAGGACTTCGTGCAAAGGATATCACAGATTTTACGGCGGTTGGATTTGCAGGCGACGGAGGTACGGCAGACATCGGAATTCAGGCACTTTCGGGAGCAATTGACAGAGGAGACAATATCTTGTATATCTGTTATGATAATGAAGCTTACATGAATACGGGCATACAGAAAAGCGGACTTACGCCGTTCGGTGCAAAGACGACAACGACTCCGGCAGGGCAGAATACTCACGGAAATATCCGTCCGAAGAAGAATATGTTTGAAATAACAGCCGCACATGATATTGCATACGCAGCTACCGCAACCATAGGCTATATGGAAGACTTTCTTACTAAAGTAAAGACAGCTTCTGAAATCAAGGGAACGAAATATATTCATGTGATAGCTCCTTGTCCTACAGGCTGGGGAATTTCGGTCAGTGATACAGTTGAAATTGCCCGTGAAATCGTTGACTGTGGACTTTGGTATCTTGCAGAATATGAAAACGGTGAATTCGTTTTAAACAAAAATCCGAATCATTTCACAGATGTTTCGGAATATCTGAAGAAACAAGGAAGATTCAGACATCTTAGTGATGATGATATAAATATTATAATAGACTCCAGGGACGAAAAGTGGAAAAAAATCCGCAGTAACTGGAAATTTGGAAAGGATTGATTATAATGTCTTATAAAAAATACTGGAATGAGGAAATTGAAACTATTGACAGAAAAGACCTTGAAGTGTTACAATTAGAGAGACTAAAGGAAATGGTGAAATTCTCCTATGAAAATTCGCCGTATTATAAGCGTTCGTTTGATGAAGCAGGTGTGAAACCTGAAGATATTCAGCAGCTTTCAGACCTTGTAAAATTTCCGTTTATCAACAAGCAGACAGAGCGTGATACACAGGGCGTAGGCTCATTTCTCGGTGAACTTGCGGCAGTTCCGGAGGAGGAGGTTGTATTTATTTCCACGTCTACAGGTTCGACAGGAGTTCCGACAATGAGTCCGTTTACAAAACAGGACTTTGATGAATTTCAGGATACGGAAAGCCGTTGGTTTTGGCAGATTGGTATGAGACCAAATGACAGATACGTTCATGCACTGAATTTCTCTTTGTATGTCGGCGGTCCTGATGTAATAGGGGCTCAGAATCTCGGAGCATTGTGTATCTGGGGCGGAACTCTCCCAAGTGAAAGATTGCTGTATATCCTTAAAACGTATCAGCCGACTATTCTTTGGACAAGTCCGTCTTATGCATGGCAGCTTGGTGAAAAGGCTATCAAGAGTGGAATTGACCCTAAAAAAGATTTATCCATAAAGAAAATCATTGTTGCCGGAGAACTCGGCGGTTCAATTGATGCTACAAGAAAGGCAATTGAGGATTTATGGGGAGCAGAGTTGTATGACTTCTACGGACTTTCCGATATTTTCGGAGCTTGTGCCGCAATGTGCGACGCAAAGGACGGTTTGCATATTTGTGAGGACCAGATACTTGTTGAAACCGTTGACATTCATACGGGCGAGATACTTCCTGCAGGTTCTGTGGGTGAACTGGTATTTACTACACTACGCAAAAAAGCAAGACCAATGATTCGTTTCCGTACAGGTGATATAGGCTGGATTGATAATACTCCGTGTTCATGCGGACGCACTCACGGCAGAATACATATAAACGGCAGAAAGGACGATATGTTCATTGTTTCCGCAGTCAACGTGTTTCCAAGTGATATTGAAGCGGTTATCCGTGATATTAAGGACATTACAGGTGAATATTTAATCCGAATTTTTGAAAAGGATTTTACTTGTAAGTATTCAGTAGAAATTGAGAAGAATGAAGATAATTTCAAGACTGACGAGGAAATTGAAAATGAAGTTTCCACAGCTTTGAAAGCAAGGATAGGTGTAAAGCCTTATAATGTTGTTGTACATCATGACGGAGAGCTTAATACCCGTTCGGAACATAAATCAAGACGAATAATTGACGAGAGAAATTTGGATTATAGTATTTAACGGAGGTGCTTTATGCCTGAACTTTCCAGAAGAACGGCGGATTTTACTGATTCAGTCATTCGGAGAATGACACGAATTTCTAACCAGTACGGAGCAGTAAATTTATCACAGGGATTTCCTGATTTTGAACCGCCGAAAGAAATTCTTCAACGGCTTGCCGAGGTAACAAATGAAGATTTTCATCAGTACTCAATTACATGGGGTGCAAAGAATTTCCGTGAAGCTCTTGCGGAAAAACATAAGCATTTTACGGGAATGAAAATTGACCCGAACAATGAAATAGTAGTGACCTGCGGTAGTACGGAAGCTATGATGGCGGCAATGATGTCTGTAACAAATCCTGGAGACAAAGTTATAGTGTTTTCTCCTTTTTATGAAAATTACGGAGCAGATACAATACTTTCGGGAGCAGAGCCTATATATGTTCCGCTTGTACCTCCTGCATTTAATTTTGATGCCGATGTTCTTGAAGAAGCGTTCAGACAGAAACCTAAAGCACTGATTTTGTGTAACCCTTCAAATCCGTGCGGAAAAGTATTTACATATGAAGAACTGAAAATAATTGCAGACCTTGCGGAAAAATATGATACATTCGTTATAACTGATGAAGTTTATGAGCATATTATATATGCTCCGTACAAGCATACGTATTTTTCTACGCTTCCTAATATGAGGGACAGAACAATTTCCTGCGGTTCACTTTCCAAAACCTATTCCATCACAGGCTGGCGTCTTGGATATGTTATCGCATCTCCTCATATAATTGATACTGTGAAAAAGGTACATGATTTTCTTACTGTAGGTGCAGCAGCTCCGCTTCAGGAAGCCGCTGTTACGGGACTTCGGTTCGGCGATGATTATTATGAGGATTTGCAAAGAAAGTACACTGAAAAGAGAGAGTTGTTCATAAACGGTCTGGACAGGTTAAAAATTCCGCATACAACTCCGGAAGGAGCTTATTATGTTCTGCTTGATATTTCGGAATTCGGATATGAAAATGACATTGAATTTTGTGAAAAACTTGCCAAGGAAGTTGGCGTAGGAGCAGTGCCGGGGTCGAGTTTTTTTAAAGAATCGGAAAACAGGTATATCAGACTTCATTTCGCCAAGAAGAATAATACGCTTAACGAAGCATTGAACAGACTTGAAAGTTTCAGAAAGAAAATGTCTTTTTAAACAAATTGTGTTTGCAGAAAAATTTAAAACTACCTGAGAACCATTTTAGTGATTTTCAGGTAGTTTTTGTTTTATATATCAATGATAGATTTTGATTATTACAGGTTATAGAAGAATCATATATCATGTCCTATTGACAAACTGAAAAAAATCTGATATACTTTAAACATACTAAATATAGTGGTTTTATAGGAAATAAGAATTAAATTTACGGAGGTAATTATTATGAG
>CAMWGS010000251.1 GCA_947173865.1 uncultured Ruminococcus sp. | reverse complement strand
AAATTTTAATTAATTAAACAATATTTTAACGCAAATAAAAATTGAAAAATGAAAATATTTTTTTTATTTATCCAATAACAATTTAAAAAAAAAAAACAAAATAAAAACGACTGCACAAAACAGCCGTTTTCATATATGAACACACCTTTAATTGCAAAAAGTCAATATAATCAGAAAAGTCTTACGGGAAGCTCAGTAATCTCGCCAAGAATGTACTTTTTAAGATAAGCAGCGTCAGAATATGTTATTGCACCGTCCATAAGCAAATCCGCACTTTCAGTCTGAAGCGGATTGAAATTAACTTCCTTTGCAAGATATTGTTTCAAAAGTACGTAATCAAATGAATCAATAACACCGTCACCATTCAAATCTCCTGCTGCTTCTGGAACAATCTTATATTTTGCAGGGATATATTGTCCGCTCAGTTCTTTTGATGGACAAATGTTGGTATCAATTTTTATAAACATCTGTTCCCAGTACCACTGATAATCGCTGTTAGGTTCATAAGCCACGCCGACACCAATATGAGTATAATCGGGATTCATAATTGTACCCCAATGTTTAGATGAATTTTTCCACTGATTGAAAGTATCCTCTGCGGTATTCATTCCGGCAGCAATATTTTCACCTGCCGCAGCCCACGGAACAAGACTATAATCAATTACATCAATAAACATACTACCGTCGGGACGTTCATGACTGAATGTAGAAATACATTCCCTCGCACGTACATACGACATATCACAAAGATACGGAACGGCATAAAGCGGCTCAAGTCCTTCTTCTGCTCTTGCTTCATTAACAAGGACTATTATCTGTTCTGCAAGTTCCTTTAAATCAGGTTCGTCACTTCCCGAAGAATTCATAGGGAAACTCATACATAAAGTTGTAATAACCAATGCCATAAAAACAGAAACTATTCTGTCAGTATATTTCATGATATGTTGCATAAACTCACCTCCGCAGTTGTAATTGATTTCCTGATACATATATTATCATATTTCAGCTAATTTTTAAAGTACTTTTTAATAATTTTAGTGATTTTAAACAATAAATTTCTGCGATTTGTACAAAAAATCTTTTACTATAAGTATAATACATTTTGATTTATCCATTTTTCAGTGATTATATTACAATAAAAACGCCATATCATGTACATATTTTCTAAATAAAAACGGACGACCCTCAAAGCCGTCCGTTATATATTCATTAACCCTTTAATTCAACACGTCTTATTTTTCCGCTTATAGTCTTGGGAAGTTCGTCCCTGAATTCAACTATTCTCGGATACTTATAAGGTGCGGTATGTTTCTTTACATAGTCCTGAATTTCCTTTTTGAGTTCGTCTGTTCCGACAGTACCCTTTGTGAGAACTATCGAAGCCTTTACTACCTGACCTCTTACAGGGTCGGGAGCAGCACTTACACCACATTCAAGAACGTAAGGAAGTTCCATAATAACGCTTTCGATTTCAAACGGACCTATTCTGTAGCCCGACGACTTGATAACATCATCAACACGTCCTACATACCAGAAATAACCGTCCTCGTCACGCCATGCGGTATCGCCTGTATGATACATACCGTCGTACCATACTTCCTTTGTTTTTTCTTTGTCACGGTAATATTCCATGAAAAGACCACAGGGAACATTTTCGTCAACCCTGATTACAATTTCACCTGTTTCGCCTGTCTTTACACTGTTTCCGTCGGAGTCAACAATGTCTATATCGTAGAGAACACTCGGCTTGCCCATTGAACCGGGTTTAGCGGTCATTCCTACAAAGTTACCGATAGCAAGAGTGGTTTCAGTCTGACCGAATCCCTCCATAAGCTTAACGCCCGTTGCCTTGAGGAACTGATTATATACTTCGGGATTGAGTGCCTCACCTGCTACTGTTGCATACTTTATTGAACTGAGGTCATATTTTGACAAATCTTCTTTTATAAAGAAACGGTACATTGTAGGCGGAGCACAGAAAGTAGTTATGTTATACTTCTTGAACATAGGGAGTATTTTGTGAGCATCGAAACGGTTGAAGTCGTAAACGAAAACACAGGTTTCGCTCATCCACTGACCGTAAAGCTTACCCCAGAGTGCCTTGCCCCAACCTGTATCTGAGATTGTAAAATGAATACCGTCAGGGTCAACATTATGCCAGTAACGTGCGGTAATGAAGTGACCGAGAGCATATTTATGGCTGTGCATAGCGATTTTCGGATAACCTGTAGTTCCCGAAGTAAAGAACATAAGCATAGGTTCACTACCGCATGAAAGTATTTCGGGGTCTGTAGGACGCTCAAAAACATCACTGAAAGTGTACATTTCCTTATCAAATGAATCCCAGCCGTCACGCTCACCGTTGGCAATAATAGTCTTTATATTCATGCCACATTCTTCAATAGCCAGCTCAACCTGATGTGCAACATCGCCCTCACCTGTACATACAATAGCCTTAACGTCGGCAGCCTTGAAACGATATGTGAAATCATGCTGTACAAGCTGATTTGTTGCAGGAATTACAATAGCACCGATTTTATGAAGTGCAATTATAGAGAACCAGAACTGATAATGTCTTTTAAGTACAAGCATTACAGTATCGCCTTTTTTAATTCCTTTTGAGAGGAAATAATTGGCGGTCATGTTGGAATACTTCTTCACTTCGGCAAAAGTGAATTTTCTTTCCTCCATGTTGTCCGAAACATAAATAAGTGCTGTCTTGTCGGGATTTTTTTCTGCAAGAGCGTCAACTATATCAAAACCGAAATTGAAAGTTTCCTCATTCATAAAACTTATCTTTTTCAAAGCACCGTCATCGTCGGTTTCGGTCTTTACGAACTTGTCAATAACAGGATTCTCAACTTTTGCGAGGTCAAAATTTGTAACACCTGGGAGAATTACGGGGTCAAGGTTCTGCAATGCACTGTGTGGCTGGTTCACACCAAACACAACAGCATAGAATTTACATTCCTTACCGCCTACTGCCCATTCGTCGTGCGGTTCACCGCTGTCGTAGTATATAGAATCGCCCTCGTTTAGAATTTCCTCATGTTCACCGATTCTTACTTTAAGCTGACCGCTTACAACTATGTCAAGCTCCTGACCCTCATGTGTATGTGGGTGAGGTACACGGAACTGCTCGTCAACATACGGAATTGTAACCATAAACGGCTCGCCTATCTTGTTTCTGAACTTAGGTGCAAGACGCATATAAGTCATACCCTTGCGACGTGCAATCGGGAGACCGCCTCCCTTTCTTGTTATGTCGTAACTGTAGATTTTCGGACTTTCACCTTCCATAAGGTCGGTTATTTCAACGCCTGTAGCATTTGCGAATTTATAAATAAAAGTAAAGCTGAAATCTTTAGCACCGCCCTCGTATGCGAGATACTCATAAACGGAAACACCTGTTTTTTCAGCCATTTCTTCAGAAGTCAGACCTACTGACTCACGAACGGCTCTAATTCGTTCAGCTACCTCTCTTATTT
>CAMWGS010000250.1 GCA_947173865.1 uncultured Ruminococcus sp. | reverse complement strand
TTTGTGCTATTTATAATTTTCAGCACAATTTTTAAGGTTTTCGAACAGGTCTATTGTATCAAAATAGCAAATCTTAGACATAGTGGTATCTTAATCGATGCACTTCAGGAAATGCACTCACTTGGTGAGTGCATTTTTTCTATGTTTTTGTCACACTATCTAATTATAAAATAATAAAAGTCCTGCTCCTTTTAAGGAACAGGACTTTTGCATATGTAACTATGCAGCCATAGATTCAGAATAATTTCTGTTTTCTTGACTCATGTTATTATTTACTACTATATCACTCTTTGCATTTACCGCACATGATGCACTATATTTACCATCTTTTGTTTTTACAGTAATACTTGTAGTACCTGCTGAATTGGCAGATATATTTCCGTTTGCATCTACTGAAGCAACAGACGGATTACTTGATTCCCATACAATATCATTTACAGAATATCCTGAAGGAAGTGATTCAATAGCAAGTTTTGCAGAAGAACCTACATCTATTGAAACGTATGATTTTTCAAGTGAGAATATACCCACAGGAATAGTTGCTTCTTCAGTAGCTGCTTCGGTTGTCTTTTCACCATTTACTGTACATTCAGGAACTTTTTCAAAGTTTTCAAGATGTACATCAAATAACTTAATGGGATTATTATCCTCATCTATTTTAAGCAAAGTGACGTTACAATCCTTAAAGAAAGTTTCAAGAAAACCAACTGACAATTCAATAATAAGCCAACTGTTAATCTGAGTACAGGCTATCTCCGTATCACTATCCCACTTTAATTCAGCTTTCAGCTTAGGTCCAATCTTCAAAGTAACTCTAACAAGTTCAATATCTTTTAGGAAACTTGGAACAAGTGCAAGTGTCAGATTAAAATATGCACCAAGCTGACCGTTAATAGCAAGTTCAGCTTTTGGACTATTTTCATTTATACTACGTGGTTTAGCATCTCCTCTCATTTCAAATCCCTTTTTATTTGCAATAGAAAGAACAACCTTTGCTTCACCCGTCGCATCAAAGGAAAGAGAAGCCTTAATAGCTATGGCAAGCCCAGTACATATATGAATATCTATTTCACCTAATTCAAGAGAAGCTTCATCAACCTTTTTATCCAGATTAAATATATTTACATTTCCGTCTTCATCTTTACCAAATACAAATCCTGTTGATGCTGAAACATATTCCGTATAATCAAGTGCTACATATATTTCGTTAACCCTTTTTTTTGGAAAAACGTTAACATCAACTTTTGTCGTTACTCTGATATCCTTTACACCTGCTTCAAGGTCAACTGCACCAACTCTCTTTTTAAAAACGAGGTCCTTGATTTGTTTTTCACCATTGAAGTTTACAAGTGGCTGTATTTCACCTGTCTCAGTATTTGAAAGCTGAGTGGCCGTCAAATTGGTATCAACAAATTCATATGATACGCCTTCTGCAGGTTCAACATTTTCAATGGAACTGAATACACCACTTACATCTATATCCTTATAAACCTCTTCAAAAGTAGCTGGTGCACATTTTATTTCCGATTTTCCGTCAGCCAGCTGTTTAACTGATACAACCTTATATGCAGTACCATCATAGTCGTCTTTCTGTGGAACAATGACAATACTGTTACTTACAATGTTTTCCGCAGATGATGACGGAATAACCATTGAATCACTACTTTTCATTTCAACATCAGTAACATTGAGAGTCTGTGTCAGGTCAGTTACATTGTCAGCAAGCTGTATATCATAATGTTCATCAAAAGTCTTGTTGCTCCATTCGTGCTGAGCTGTTGAAAGTGATGTTACAGCCTGTTCTGGAGACGAGACACTTTCCGTCGGACTGGTGATTACTCCATGTTCCACAGCTGCCTGTATAATCTCCTCATCAGAAGAATCCAAATCAGCATAACCTGATGCTCGCATAAGCGTACTTGTTACAAACTTATCATCAACGGGAGAATTAAGGTCAATATTTTCATCTTCACCAATAACTCCCCATTCCTTAGCAGCCTGAACTTCACCGTCCTCAGCACTTTCGTCTACTTCCATACCAAATGCGTCATTAACCATAGCAAGCCATTCACCGTTAGTAATAACGCCATCTTCGGTACTTGCTGCAACAGTGTCTTCTGTTCCGGCTGAATTTTCAGAATCATTCTTGCTTTCGCCGTTAAAAAACTCTTCCAAACTTCCGCAGCCTGAAAGAACAGTAGCCGTAGAAGCCAATACTGCAATACCGGTTACTGCTGATATTATACGTTTTACTATCATCTTTAACCACCTTTTCTATTTAATTGTCAAGTATCTTTTTACTATAAAATCTCACTCGCCCTGCATAAAAGCAGAACAAGCGAGATTTTATTGAAATCTTTAATTTACTTAGTGATTACTTCTGGGGCTTTCTTATACTAGCCACGTTCTGAACATTGGCATTGTTAACTGCACTTGTAGTGTCTGCAACATTCTGAACAAGATATGTAGCCACCTTATTGAGATATGCTTCAAACTTATCAAGTGACGGTTTCATAGAATTGAACTTTTCTCTCATGTCTGATGCTGCCTGAGACTGGTAATTTGACTCAGTACCTGCAATCGTAGTGGAAATCTCAGCAATAATCTCACCTATCTGAGCTGAATAAGTTCTAATCGTATTTGCATTATCTTTTATACCTTCAGGATTTACAAAAATTGTTGATGCCATTATAATTCCCTCCTTTTAAAAATCAGTCGAATGATGCACCCTGAACAACCTGTCCCTTACTGTCCTCTTCACGCTGTACATGAGCGTTGATAGCATTGCGGAGAGCAGTAGAGTACTCATCAATGATGTCACGCATTGTGTCGAAATTAACCTTTTCTTCTGTTACCTTTGTCTTGAAAGCCTCATAGTCGCTTCCTTTCCAGTTGTTAGAAAGTTCATTTTCCACGAGAGCATAGAGTGCTGCATACTTAGAAGCAAAATCTGCTCCTTTAGAACCTATCTTTGCAGCTGCAGAAAGCACCGGGTCAGGACCTTCCGGCAGGTTGATTGTTTCAATTGCCATAAAAAAACCTCCTAAATAAAATTTATATTGTGGTGTGTCCACCTCTTATGTATATATTATAGCACATTTGATTTTCGGGCATTAAAAAAAGTGTAATATTTAATATTTTAGTTATTTTAGATATGAGCGACATTCAAAATCTTCGGATAATCGGCAAATATCACCACAATAAAATTTTTTTGCTGTTTTTTACCACTGTTTTTGCTGTGGTTTACCATATATTTTGCTGTATAAAACCATCTTTTTTCAACGAAATTTATATAATATAATAATCAATTTTGTTAATCACACTAGTCATTTCATATAATATTTCATAACATTTTTCGCTATATTTTTTACATTGAAAATTTATTTCATTCCCAAAAATATCTTTTATCAGAAAATCCAGAAATTGAAAAATTTCACTCTGCAAATATAAAAAATATTCTTTACTGCATAAAGTCAAACTTCCTTCAAACTGTCT
>CAMWGS010000249.1 GCA_947173865.1 uncultured Ruminococcus sp. | reverse complement strand
AAATAATGATAGGAATGATGAGTAAAAAAACACAGCTTGGATATTATGAAAATGCTGAAAAAGTCTGTAATATCCCTATAACTATTATTGCGTCGTTCGGTACTGTCATGTTACCGAAAATCTCCAATATGATTTCAAAGTCCAATGATAAACTTTCAGGCAAATATATGAAAATATCTATGAGATACATAATGCTTCTTGCTCTGGCACTTGCCTTCGGACTGGCAGGAATAAGTGACACATTTTCCATTGTTTTCTGGGGAAATGGATTTGCTGCTTGCGGAAACATAATTAAGCTGTTGTCGATTACTATACCTTTTATTGCTTTTGCAAATATACTCAGGACACAGTATCTGATACCGTATCAGATGGATAAAGAATATCTTATTTCTGTTATTTTGGGAGCAGTTGTAAATGTGGTTGTAAATTATTTACTTATTCCGACGTATGGTGGTATAGGAGCTGCAATAGGAACTATATCGGCAGAAGTTATTGTATGTCTTTCGCAAAGTGTACTGGTAATGAGGAAAGTTCCGCTGAAAGAGTGTGTAAGTCAGTTTATAATGTTTGTACCTGTAGGTGCAGTGATGTTTTTAGGGGTATACCAGACAAGTAAACTAATGGATATAAGTATTTCTTCTCTGTTTATACAGGTAATTGCAGGGGTTGTAATTTACGGTATTTTTTCTTTGATTATTCTGTATTTTATTAAAGATGAAATATTCATGAAATTTTTGAATAATTTAAAAAAGAAGCTTGGAAAAGGAGCTAAGGTATGATAAAGAGTAAGGAAGATTTAAAGTATTACATGGAGGCAGACCTTAAATCATTGGGTATAAAGAAAATAAATATGAAACTCAGACTTGGTGCTTTATTTTGTCCTCAGATATGGAAGTTTCAGATGAAAATGCGTAAACTTGAATATAGAAAAAACTGTTGTTGTAAAAATAAAATAGGAAAACTTATATTTGCTGTTCAGTATAATATGTTTAAGGGTTATGGATTGAAGCTTGGTTTTACAATTCCGCTGAATGTATTTGGTCCTGGACTTGCAATTACACACGCTGGTGCAATTATTATTAACAGTCATTCCAAGTTTGGTTCTAATGCAAGGATTCACGCCGTTGTAAATGTCGGAAATTATTCGTTGTATGATGAAAACTGGACAGATGATAATGTCCCTGTATTTGGAGACAACGTCTATATTGGACCAGGTGCAAAGGTTTTTGGAAAAATAAAAATTGGCAATAATGTTGCAATTGCGGCGAATGCTGTTGTAAATAAGGACGTGCCTGATAATGTTACTGTTGGTGGTGTTCCTGCAAAGGTCATTAATACAAGAGGTTCAGCTGGAATGATAATTCATGGTGACAAAAGCAAATAAATTTTTTGTATTCAATGAACAGCAACAGAATGATATTAATAATGGGCTTCGTATTGTAATTAATGGTACGGAGCTTTTTATATTTTACGACCTGAATTAAGTTGATTTGTCATGACCTGTTTCAGAAACATTCACATAAACGAAATAATGCTTGACAGATATATATTTTTTTGTTATACTGATTATAAATTATAATCAACGGAGGATAATTATTATGATGAATATTGCAGTTGCACAGTCAGGCGGTCCGACCTGTGCTATAAATGCTTCACTGGTCGGAGTTTTCAGGGAATCACTGAAAGAGCCGTCAATTGATGCTATATTTGGTTCTGTTAATGGAATTGAGGGAATTATAGGAAATCACCTTGTTGATTTGAAGTCAATGATTCTTACAAATGATGACATTGAACTACTTAAGCAGACACCGTCTACGGTACTTGGTTCATGCAGATACAAGCTTCCCGACTGGCGTGAAGATGAGGAAGTATACAAAAAGATTGTAAAAACACTTAAACAGCGTAATATAGGTGCATTTTTCTATATAGGCGGAAACGATTCAATGGACACTGTAAACAAGCTTTCAGAGTATTTCAGTACAATTGACCTTTATGTGAAAGTTATCGGAATCCCTAAAACAATTGACAATGACCTTTGTGTTACAGACCATACTCCCGGTTTTGGGTCGGCTGCTAAATATGTTGCCTGTACAATGCATGAAATAACCAGAGACAGCACCGTTTATAGTATGCCGTCCGTTACTGTTGTTGAGGTAATGGGCAGACACGCAGGTTGGCTTACTGCTTCGAGTGCCGTTCTGCACGCTATGGGTGAAACTGCTCCGCATCTTGTTTATGTTCCTGAATCGGAATTTTCACTTGAAAACTTCCTCAGTGATGTAAGACAGGAAATGTCAAAACACAAAGCCGTAATAGTTGCCGTTTCTGAGGGAATAGAAGTTCCCGAGGGGGTACAGTCGGGGGTTGTTGACAATTTCGGTCATAAATATTTGTCAGGAATCGGTAAATATCTTGAGGATATTGTAAGAAAGGAAATCGGTTGCAAAGTACGTTCCATTGAACTGAATGTAATGCAGAGATGTTCTTCACACCTTGCCTCAAAAACCGATATTGACGAAGCTGAAAGCATAGGTGCGGCAGGTGTAAGATGTGCGTTAAGCGGTGAAACGGGAAAAGTAATGGCATTCCGCAGGATTTCCGATATGCCTTATACTGTGGTTATTGAAACCGCTGACGCTTATGAAATCGCAAACAATGAAAAGCATCTGCCTAAAGAATATATAAATTCTGCCGGAAACAATATCAGAGACTTTGCACTTTCTTATTTCCTGCCGTTAATACAGGGTGAACTTAATCCTATCATGTCGCAGGGTATACCGAAACATTTCGCTATTCATGAATCAGTACTTAAATAACAGTGAAAAGTCTGCACTGAAATATTATACTGGTGACGTTTTGGGAAATAATACTTTCTGGAGTGAACCGAAAGCATATCTTGTACTTAATTCACTTTTTTATGACGGTATTTACACCGAAAAAGCACGAATATCAGAAGGAAAATTTCTGAATCCTGTAATTCTTGGTGATGTGGACAGACTGCTTTATTTCTATGACAATATTTTTTCTGCTTTCGGAAAGTGTCGTGCAGAAAATGATACTGTAACTTACCGTGTTGAACGTTTTTCGGATTATACTTTTATAAGACAATCAGAAAAGACAGTTTCATTCACTTCAACGTCAACGGCAGGTTTTCTTAAAGAGTATCAGGACAGAAATGGTATTGCTCTTATGAAGTTCGGTATTCCTGTGGGGACTTCATGTATTTCTATGTCAGAAGTTCTTGATGTCTACATAAAGTCGGAAGAAGCCGAAATTTTGTTACCGCCGTTTATGACCCTGAATATAACGGAAGTTCCTGTTATTGACAGTGAGAAATCAATTACAGATGCGGACGGCAATCCGCCTGTTGTATCATGTATTGCGGAGTGTGGGAAATGTCATATTTCCGAACGTAAGAAGAATATTTCCGACGACGGTGCAAAAGCAGGACAACGTATATATACTGCTCTTAATAACGGAAAAAATCCGTCTGAGG
>CAMWGS010000248.1 GCA_947173865.1 uncultured Ruminococcus sp. | reverse complement strand
TTCTATACCTCCGGAAATTTCTTAAAGAAAAATCCCAAGCGAACTGCTCGGGATTTATTATGTTACTTACTGCTCTGCGTAAACAGAAACTTTCTTACGGTCACGTCCGTAACGTTCAAACTTTACCTTACCGCTTACAGTAGCAAATAAAGTATCATCAGAACCGATACCAACGCCTTCACCTGGATGAATGTGTGTTCCTCTCTGACGCACGAGAATGTTGCCAGCCTTAACAAACTGACCGTCTGCTCTCTTGACACCGAGTCTCTTAGCCTCTGAGTCACGACCGTTCTTAGTAGAACCAACACCCTTCTTATGAGCGAAGAACTGCATACTAATCTTTAACATACTTACACCTCCGAAATAGTGATTTTAATTGTTTTGGGAAACTCCTCAAGAACTGACTCAAAATGAGCCTTTAAAACGTTCAGCATACGTGACGAATCCTCACAGGATTTTTCCAATGTACATTCTATGACATTGTCGCCCACCGAAATATCGGGAGCAAATCCGAATTCATCAAGCATATTAGCCGTAAGCTGTACAGCGGAAGAAACTGCCGAACAGACAATATCCTTTCCTGCTTCTGCATAGCCTGAATGACCGCTGAAACTGAATCCTGTCAGAAGTCCCTGTGACTTATAGAATTCTGCATGAATCATGATTAAGCCTTGATAGCTTCAATCTTAACCTGAGTGTAAGGCTGTCTGTGACCCTGCTTCTTCTTTTCGCCCTTCTTTGGCTTGTAAGTGAAAACAGTGATTTTCTTAGCCTTGCCGTTCTTAATAACCTTAGCTTCAACTGCTGCACCGTCAACATAGGGAGTCCCTACCTTGATTCCGTCGTCTGCTCCGAGAGCAACAACCTTATCAAAAGTAACTGTTTCATCAGCTTCAACTGCAAGCTTTTCGATAAAAAGAACGTCTCCTTCATTAACCTGATACTGCTTTCCGCCTGTTTCAATAACTGCGTACATCTGCGGCACCTGCCTTTTCAATAAACTCGCTGCGACGGGCGTGCGAACACAACTTTAAAAGCCCGTTTACAAGCGGTAATAATATTTTATCATAAAACAGACGGCTTGTCAAGTGTTTTTTTAGATTTTTCTGAAAAAAATGTAAAAAAGACAGCCGTATGAAACGACCGTCTTTTTTTAAAGGAATCAAAGTTTTACAAATCTTCTTACTTCGCCTGCTTTTCCGATGAACATTGACTTAGGTCTTGCCCATGTCTCACCGTTTTCGAGAGACTTGTAAATAACAAGTTCCTCATTTGTTTCGCTGTGGCGTGCAACTGCTGTCACTTCACATTCTCCGCCCTTGAAATGACGATATTTAGCACCGATTACAATTTCAGTATCCTTGTCCTCTGCTGTCTGCTGAACGGGAACGTTTTCAGGTTCAACATTAACAATATCGTCGGAAACGATAACCATAGAAGAAAAAGGAGGCATTTTCACGCTTGCATTGCCATTGTTAACCTGAATCATCTTTCCTGAGATAACGTCAACGAGTGCGGGGAGATGTGTTCCGAAATTGAACTCATATTCATAGTCGGCAAGATTGAGGGCAACATAAACAGTCTGGTCACCCTGAATCTTCTTGAAAAGTAACTGCTGATTAGTTATATGCATTCTTTCGTAAACACCTGTGCGGAGTGCAGGATATGCACGGTAAATTCTGCCGAGTTTGACAATATGACGGTAAAGTGTCATATTTTCCCTTTCCATGTCGGGCAGATAAAGACAAGGACGAAGATTATCGTCTGAATTGTTTTCCTTGCGACCCTGAACGCCGTATTCACTTCCGTAATAGATTGACGGAATACCGGGCATTGTGTAGAGAAGTGTATAGATAAGCGGAAGGTGCATCTGATTTACAACGGTACTTGCAAGACGGTTTACATCGTGGTTGTCAACGAAAGTGTAGAGGTTAGTATTTTTGTAAATACCGCCGTTTGCACCTGACTGTCTGTTGATTGAATAGTCTATTTCATAATAGTTCTTGTCGTTGTGTGATGAGTAAATACCCTTGTAACACTCATAGTTTGTTACGCTGTCGAACATTTCGGGATTGGCCCATCTGTTGTAATCACCGTGAATAATTTCGCCCATAAGCCAGAAATCAGGTTTTTTTGACTTACAGAAATTACGAATTCTTCTGATAAAGTCAAAGTCCAGACAGTCGGCAGCGTCAAATCTGATACCGTCGATTTTAAATTCTTCAATCCAGTAGTTAACGGCATCAATAAGGTGGTCGCAAACGCCGACATTCTTGAGGTTAAGCTTTACGAGATTGTAGTGACCGTTCCAGCCCTCGTACCAAAACGGGTCTCCGCACGGTGACTGTCCGCCAAAGTTAAGATTCTGAAACCAGTCACAGTAACCCGAACCCTGACCCTTCTGCTGAATGTCAACGAACTGCGGGAACTTTCTGCCGACGTGGTTGAAAACGCCGTCAAGGATAATTCTTATACCGTTTTCATGAAGCTTTTCACAGATATTTCTGAAAGAATTGTTGTCGCCAAGACGACGGTCAATAGTTTTGTAGTCTGTTGTATCGTAACCGTGTTCAACGGATTCAAAAACGGGTCCGAAGTATACAGCATCAACGTTCATTTCCTTGAGATGCGGAATCCATTCAAGAACCTTGTCGAGTCTGTAAACTACCTCACCTCCGTCATTGAATTTCGGTGCTCCGCAGAAGCCAAGCGGATAAATGTGATAAATTATCGCATTATCGTACCAATTCATAAAATTAACTCCTTTTTGTTATATTTTTATATAATAGTCCTCAGACTTATTTATAACTTATTTTATACTGCCCTCCATAAAATACGAAGCTTCCATGTCGGCAACATTCAACGCACATGCGAGCGGATACATTTCCAATGCTCTGCCGATAGTATTTTTATCCTCAGTTCCTGAAAATCCCATATGATACCTTATGGCAAAAGCTTCCTCACGTGTAAGTCTGCCGTCACCGTAAAGATAGCCTGAAATTATGTAAACTGATTTTTCTCCGTGACCGTAAGGCAAAGTATCATTTATGGTATAGAACGGAACTTTTTCCCACTTTCCTGTTTCGTCGTTCTTGCGGTTACGCATTTCGGTAGTATAGAAATTGACTTTGCAGACATCGTGAAGCAGGGCAACTATAGCTATTGTTTCTTCTGAGTAGTTCATTCCGTAAAGTTCCTGTACTCTCGGACGTGCAAGATAATCTTTAAGGCAGTGATAAACATTCACACTATGTTCAACAAGTCCGCCCTCGTAACTGCCGTGATAGCGTGTACTGCTGGGAGCGGTAAAGAAATCGCTTTTTTTCAGAAATTCAAGAAGCTTGTCCGCACCTTCCCTTTTGATGTTTTCGGTATAAATCGAAATAAATTCTTCTTTTGCTGTCATATCCGCATCTCCTTTTTCAGACATTATATTATAATTATACCACATTATGAAAATATATTCAAGCAAGGTTTATTATTGGGAGTGACTAATAGCGGAGTTAAAAAAAATCAACAAGAGCAAATGGGAGCTG
>CAMWGS010000247.1 GCA_947173865.1 uncultured Ruminococcus sp. | reverse complement strand
GTGTATATTGCGTGATAATTTTCTGTAATTTTTCTGCAACTTTATTTATTTTGTCACCAAATGCAAATTTATCATTGACATTTTCGGTAAATTTTGCTATAATATATTTGGTTCAGTTCATTTACGGAGGGTGATAAATCATGAAAATAAACAATCCGCTTGTGGCGGCTGTTGTAATTACCATTGCAACGGCTCTTGTTATCGGCTACACACATATTTTTCCTGAAATGGCATTTGTAACAATAGTTACATATATTTCAACTATAGTTTTTCTGTCGCTTATCCTTGCACTGTCGGCATGGATTTACAGAAAGCACAAATCCTCCGTTGACGCAGGTGATATTGCGGGTATTTCGGAAAATCTTAACACTGAAATGATTATCTGGACTGATGACTTTTCTGCCGTATACATGAATAAACATATGCGTGAACTTCTCGGAATACAGGGGACGGATTTCGACCACAAGGCAGAAATAATGAAGGCTTTCGGCATTGACAGTCTCGAAAAAGAGAATATACAGAAAATTATTGACAATACTTCACATGAGGCACGTTTCACCAACGCAAACAATTCCGTGACCACTATCGCATGGAGTACCTCACTTGTGAAAAAGAAAAAAAATCTCTCCCTTTATCTGAGTACAGGCTTCAATCTCACCGAAATCAAAAAAATGCGTCTCAACCTCGCAAGCACAAACGACCTTTTCAATTATTCAATGAGCCTTGCGGAAATCGGAATATTGATGTCAAACGATATGGTCAATTATATTGCGTCGTCCGAAACAGTCCGAATGCTCGGACTCAAAAGCAGTAATATAAATATAAAAACCCTACGTTCACTCATTCACACAAATGACCGTCTACAATTCGACAGTGCAATAAAATCGGCTGGAACAGACAACAGCAATGAAGTTAAAAGCATTGAACTGCGTATTAAATCGGCAGACGGTTTATATCATTGGTATTCGTACAGGTACAAACCTATGAATCATTCGGGAAACAAACTGCCCATGTTCAGCGGTGCTTTAATCGACAGTTCTGAAGAACACGAAAAAGACCTTATTATTGAACGTCTCGCATATATAGACGAAGTCACGGAAATAGCAAACCGCAACAAGCTTACAGATGTCGGTCAGGAAACATACGAACAATGTAAACTCCTTAAATGCTCATACTGGATTATAGTACTTGATATTGACCGTTTCCACATAATAAACGACAGTTACGGCTATAAAAACGGTAACCATATATTAAAAAGTTTTGCAAGCATAATATGTAAATTCGTAACGTCAGGCGGTCTTGCCGCAAGAATAAGCGGTGATAATTTCGCACTGATTCTCCGTGACTACGGCGATGATGATTTACCGTCACGCACTGCCAAAGCCATTCAGGAAGAATTTTCCAGACTTGCAACAGATGATTTCTCGTCTATAAACCTAAGCTGTTCGGCAGGTTACTCAAAAATGCCCGAGGACGGCACTTCTTTCCTCGAAGTATTTGAACACGCCGAATTTGCCCTTAAATCAGGCGGTACTGAAAATAATACCATATGCGGTTACGAATCACGTATGCACGACTCAATCATAGGCAAAACCGAACTCGAAAAGGAACTTGCCGTAGCTATCGACAACAATGAACTGCAATTATTCTATCAGCCTAAAATTGACCTTTTAACAGGTAAGGTAATGGGCGTTGAAGCACTCATACGCTGGATAAAAACCGACGGAACTATAGTACGTCCCGACGCTTTCGTACCTGTTGCGGAAAGTTCACACCTTATCGGAAAAATAAGTGAATTTGTACTCAATGAAGGTTGCAGACAGAACAGGCTGTGGCAGAAAATGGGATACCCCGAAATTGTAATGTCAATCAATTTCACGTCTACCGACTTCTATCAGAAAGACCTTAAAGACAAGGTTTTTGAAGCACTCGCCAAAACAGGTCTTGACCCGAAATGGCTTGAAGTAGAACTGACCGAAACCCTCGCCCTTAGTGATATTGACTATGCGGTTTCTCAGATGAATAAACTGCGTGAACTCGGCGTTAAACTTGCTATGGACGATTTCGGTACGGGTTACTCGTCGCTCAGCTATTTGCAGATTCTCCCGATTACCTTGCTTAAACTTGACCGCTCTTTCATTATTGATATAGAACACGACAACATAGCTTATGAAATAGTTTCGTCTGTGATAAGAATCGCAAAATCAAAGAAAATCGAAACTATCGCAGAGGGAATTGAAAATCCCGCTCAGGAAGATATTCTCAGAAAGGCCGGCTGTGACTTCGGACAGGGCTATCTTTACGGCAAACCCATGCCCGCTGAAAAAATACAGGAATTCTTTGAGGAGAATATGAAACAGACTAATAACAAATAATTTTTAAAACGGAGGTACACTCATGAAAAGAAGAATAGGCATTTTAACAAGTGGCGGAGACTGTCCGGGTCTCAATGCTACAATCAGAGGCGTTGCAAAGGCGTGCTACGAAAGATTCGGTGAGGACAACGTTGAAATCGTAGGAATTTCCAACGGTTACTACGGTCTTATAAACAATCTCTGTAAAGATATGTCACCGTCGTCATTCTCGGGTATTCTCACACAGGGCGGTACAATTTTCGGCACAAAGCGTCAGCCGTTCAAGATGATGCAGGTTATCGGTGAAGACAATATTGACAAGGTCAAAAATATGAAAGAAACATATAAGAAACAGAAACTTGACTGCCTGCTCACTCTCGGCGGTAACGGTACTCACAAAACCTCAAAGCTTCTTGCCGATGAGGGTCTTAACGTTATCGGTCTCCCGAAAACAATTGACAATGATATTTATGGCACTGATGTTACTTTTGGTTTCCATACCGCCGTTGATATTGCAACTGATGTTATTGACCGTCTCCACACAACAGCCGCAAGTCATTCACGTATACTTGTATGCGAAATAATGGGAAATAAAGCAGGCTGGCTTACCCTTAACGCAGGTATCGCAGGTGGTGCGGACGTTATAATCATTCCTGAAATTCCATACGATATTGACAAGGTGTGCGACTCGGTAATGGCAAGAAGTGCATCAGGAAAAGCTTTCTCAATACTTGCAGTTGCAGAAGGTGCATTTGACGTTGCAGAGGCTAAAATGAAGAAAAAGGAACGTGCAAAGAAACGTGCCGAAGCAGGTATAATCACAGCCACTTCACGTATCGCCACACAGATTCAAAACAACACGGGTATTGAAGCACGTGTATGTGTTCCGGGACATATGCTCAGGGGAGGTGCTCCGAGTGCCTATGACCGTGTGCTTTCAACACAGTTCGGTGTACACGCCGCTTATCTTATCGCAAAGGAAAAATACGGAAGAACAGTGGCAAAAATCGGTAACAAAATCACTTCCAACAAGCTCGAAGATATTGCAGGAAAAACAAAATTCGTAGATGCAGACAACCATCTTGTTATTGCTGCCCGTGACATCGGCGTATCTTTCGGCGACTGATTCAAATACATTCAAATGCTGTCATTATGGCAGCATTTAAATTTGCATATAGTTATCATA
>CAMWGS010000246.1 GCA_947173865.1 uncultured Ruminococcus sp. | reverse complement strand
CATTATATCACAGGATAAATAATATTGCAACGTATTTCACATATTTTTCGTATAATAATCATATTAAAACAAAAAAACGTCCCCGAAAGTCAGACGCTCATAAAGAAGTAAAACCCGAAGGTAATTTTTAAACTGCTTTCGGGCTTATTTTTATTCTGTTGTTTTCCTGATTCGGAATACGATACATTTCGTCTTTATAAAACATAATGCTGTCATCTTTTTCAGCCTGTTTCAATATTATGCTCACATTGTAAATGTCGGGATGCGAAAATAAAAATATAATCAAAGGAACAATACCAAGCATAAAAGGTAATAAGCACATTATAAAAAATAAACTTCTTTTTAACAGATATAAAGCAAGTGCAACAAAGCTTAATTTGCTTTTCAGCTTTCCTATTGTTACAACTGCATTTTCAGGATGAAAAATGGTATGCAGAAATTCGTGAATTAAAAGTAAAGCAATGCCCAAAGCCACACCTATTATAAAAACAGGATTTGTTACTGGTGTTCGGCTTATAAAGGTTTTGCAAAACAGAAATAAAACAGCATACTTGATTTATAATCAAATATGCTGTTTCTGAAATTTCTATATTAGTATTGACCTGTAATGACGGCTGTTTTATTACTTTCTTCTTGTACCGTTTTTCCTGTCAGTACTTCTTTTCAAATCGCACATACGCTCCTCACTGCTCTGCTTGAAATGCGACATCATATCTTCAAATGACATTTCAGACTGCGGAACAGTTTTTTTAGGCTCGTAAATATTCGGTCTGCTTCTTCTCTGACCGTCATTCTGTCTTTTCGGTCTCTGCGGTGCGGGGGTATCAAGTGCTTTCTTTATTGAAAGGCTGACTTTTCCTGCTTCATTGATTCCGATAACCTTGACCCTTACTTCCTGATTTTCTGTAAGGTGGTCACGGATTTCGTTTACGAATGTGTTGGCGATTTCGGAAATATGTACCATACCCGTACCGCCGCCCTCCACATCTACGAAAGCACCGTATTGTGTGATTCCTTTGACTCTGCCATTGTAAATTTTTCCAATTTCCAGCTGCATAATATATATATAACTCCTTTAATATTAATCCCTTGACTTGTCGTAAAATCTTCTTTCGTCAGGATAAGCGTAATCTCTCTCCTCAACTGCGATTTTTTCCATATAAGCAGTTATGTCGTCGCTGTCCAAAATACGCTGAAGTTCTGTATTTTCCGTTTCATACAAATCTATTTCATACTGAACAGAAGCAAGTTCATGCTCTTTTTCAGAACAGTCCTTTTCAGTTGTAAAAATAAGCACACCACAGCCGACAATGACTGAAGCTGCAGCAAGCTTTACCAGCCCACGATTAAACAGGCTTTTTCTCCTTGTCTTTTGTTTTGGCTTCTTCGGCAACGTTCTTCACCTTCTTTCTTTTTTTATTTTCCTTTTTATTATACAACAAATCGGTCTTGTTTAGCAATAGAAAAGGAATTTTTTTATTTCTTTTAACTGAATTTTCGGAATTTCCTACAAATTTATTATCAGCTTTTGCATATAAAAGTACATAAACCGACTTAAAAGGCTTTAAAATTATTTCCGTCAGCTTTTTAAAAGCAAAATATATTTTTTTCATAGTACAAATAATAACGCTTCCGAGAGTAAAGAAATATATAATAAATCCTAGAGCGTTTCCGATAACATAGTAAAACCGAAGTTCACCCCTTGCGGCTGCGGAAGAAAATGATGAAAGAAAAACTGCATATCCTGCCATGAATACAACGTCCTCAATCACAACAAGAACTGTATTATGCGGAAACAGTATTCTTGCTGTTCTGAAAACGTCGTAACATATTCCTATAATGATACCAAAAATACATGAAATCCCGAAAAGAACGATTTCCTCACTTACCGAAAAGAAAGTTTCGGGGACGTTCATTTGAAAAGCCTCCCGAGTGCAGACAAAGGCCCTTTTCTTTCCTTGTCTCCGTAGACAACTGCCCATATATCGCCCGTAATGGTCATATCACCTGTTTCGACGCTCATTGAGTCTATATGTAATTCTCTGCCCTGTATGGTAAGTTCACCGAGTTGTGTATAAAGACATATAGCCTTTTCGTCGAAACTGTCAACATCCGTTATTCCTGAAATACTCAGGTTTTTACGGTTTTCAAGTATGAGATTCTGATTCTGCTTTATATTATTCTTGTCCTGCATGAATATTTACCTCCGCTTTTTTTATAATTATATTCATGCTGTTTATAAATTATGCATAAAATATGTACGGATTTTTTCTGTTCTGAATATCTATTGACACAAAACAGTTATTAAGGTATAATTATTATATTAACAGCATCACATCTTAATATATTGATTGGAAATTGAAAAGTTATGAATAAATTAGGAAAAATAATGGTTATTTCCGGAATACTATTTATACTTTCAGCGGTTTTGCTTTGTCTGTATAATTATAGGGAGAGTGAAGAAGCCTTTAAAAACTCTCAGGTTGCTCTCAATGAACTGAAAAGCCTTATACCTGAAATTCCGGAAGAAAATGTAAGTACAATTGAAAAAGAATTTGGATTTGAAATAAAGTCGGGAGATAATGTATTTGATGAATTTGATGAAAAATACGAAGAGGAAAAAAATATGCCGACAGAACAGGTTGAAATGCCGTCTGTACAGCTTGACGGTCGTTATTACTGCGGATATATCACTTTGACTTCTCTCGGTATAGAATTACCGGTTCTGAACGGCTGGAATTATACAAACCTGAATATTGCACCATGTTGTTATGAGGGTTCACCGCAGACGCATGACTTTATTATTGCCGCACATAATTATAACAGTCATTTCGGACAGATACATTATCTCGGTGAAGGAGACGAAATTATATTCACTGATATTTCAGGTGAAAAATACAGATATACCGTTATGTATACCGAATATATAGACGGTTATAACGCAGACCAGATGTCTGAAAATAAAGATTCATCTTGGGACTTGACCCTTTTTACCTGTACTCTGAACGGACAGAGACGTGTTACTGTAAGGGCAAAGCTTGATGAAAAAAAATAAAGAAAAATATAATACAAGCAAAAACAGACTTCATTTTGAAGTCTGTTTTAATTTTATTCGTTTTTTTCTTTATCATCACTGTTTTTCTTACAACGAAAAACTGCAAGAAGATTTACACCTGCAAGAATCAAACATAAAACTGCCCACACTATTAGGTCTTTAAATACAGAACCAGCAGACGTAAAACCGATTAAAGCAGCAATTCCGAAAATAATTATTCCGGCAATTGAACCGCCTTTTTCGGTATTCTTACGACTTGCTATCATAGTAATTCCACCTGCAAGCATAAGAAAGGCTACAAAAGCACCACCACTGCCACTTGATTCTCCATTATCCTCCAAAGCGTTTACAGCACCTGCCACACAAGACTGAAATAATACAAAACATGATATTATTATTGTAATTATTCCTAAAACCAACTTTGTTGCTTTCATGACTTTTCTCCTTTATTTTATTTCCTACATATACCAAATCGGGATAAATTTATTATACCATTATG
>CAMWGS010000245.1 GCA_947173865.1 uncultured Ruminococcus sp. | reverse complement strand
GATAATAAACAAGCCCTCAGAAACATACTAAGGGCTTATCGCATAAAATAAAATTTTTCAGTATTTATTCAGAATAGAATTTATCTCATCTCTCTGGTAATCAACAGCTTTATATGAGCGGTTATTTACAATATCGTTAAATGTTCCGCATTCGGAATGATAGTATATTTGCTGACCTGTCTGAGTGATGAAAATATAATCACTCAGACAATCACCTGTGCCGTTTTCATATTTACAGCCAAAGCAGTAATTCCGGATAATCTGACTGTCCTCTGCCGTCATTGCAACTGCCGTTTCATCTGAAAACATATGCTTAACCGACCATACATTTTCATCTGATACAGGCTGAGCTGAAGTTGTTTCTGTTGTGGTGGTGGTCAAAGATGTGGTTGTAATTGATTCTGTTGTAATATTTTCATTGTTTTCTTTTAATTCTGATATAAGTTCCGATGTTAATCTGTATCTGTCTTCTGATGTATTACAGCCCATGACTACAGAAATATATATCTTTTTGTTTTTTTCAAACGAACTGATAAGACAGTTTCCGGCATATTCAGTACTACCCGTTTTCATTCCGACAGCATAAGGACAATAATATGCACTATTCGGATTTATAAGATTATTGGTATTCGTCCAGTTAAAAACTTCACCGGATTCAATTACTACACGTTTCTGATAAGTGCCTGTAATTTCACGGATTTCCGGTACAGAAAATGCATATTTTGCAAGTATCAGTAAATCCTTAACCGTTGTATACTGGTTTTCAGTGTCATATCCGTCAGAACTTGTGAAATTGCTGGCATTCATTCCGATACTATCCGCAAAATCATTCATAAGAATATTAAACCGTTCAATTGCTTTTATATCGGACAAATTTTCCTCCGGATAAACTGCTCTTGCAGTTGCAACAGCAATGGTATATGCAGCGTCATTTCCCGAAGCCATAAGCATACCCGTCAGTAAATCATACAACTTCATTCTATGCCCTTTCTGAATAAGACAAAGGCTTGAATACGGATTTACAAGATTAAGTTCAGTGCCGACGGTAATAACAGTCTGTGGCGATAAATAGTAAAGTGCAACAGAAGCTGTAAGCAACTTTGTCAGACTTGCAGGAGCAACCGTTTCATTGATTTTATCAGCATACAGCATTGTTTTATCATCAATACAATACAGTGCAGAAGATTTACAGTAAATTGAAGAAACAGGCTGAATAACCGGCGTTTCAAGACTTTGTATCAATAATTTTTTCATAAGACATAAATCAAACACATCAAGCATATCATCTTCATTGAAATCTGCGGATTTCCCATTGTCAAGAGCATTTGTTTCAGCCAAAAGCCACTTCTGAAATGCAACTACATCTGCAACGTTAAATACATCATCACCATTAACATCACCCTTTATCAGACAGTTATCAGCGTTTGAAGTCAATGGAGAAACTGCACTCAGACAATAAATTATAGCAGATAAAATAACCGCTGTTAATTTTTTACGTTTCATATCTTTATCCCTTTTAATTAAATTTTTAATGATTTTGTAATAATGACCTTAACATTTTGTTCTGTTCATAAGTAAGTGCCTGCATTCCGGATATATAACCATCTGCAAGAAACGGCTGATGGGTTATATCTTTAATAACAGTACCATTTTCAAGAATTATTTCAATCATAATACTTTCAGCATTATAAGCCGAGGGATTGGATTTATAGACATTCCAAGCGTCTATGTACCATTGTGGAGTAGAAGAAATATCTGTTTCAGGCGAAAGACTGTTCAGGAGATTTACAATTGAATCTATTGTTTCATCATCTGAAATTACACCCTGCTCCGTTATCACACTGATACCATTTTCTGGAACACTTATTGTATATGAAATGCCGGAAATATCAGCAGAAGTTTCAGCACCATAATAACCAAATGTTTCTGCAAATGAAAGATATTCACCGTCTGACGAAATCAACGGTTCTGCCTCTGCTTTGAAAATACTGCATTGTTCAGACTTTTTAACTAAAATAACCGTTCTGTTACCTGCCGGAGCGTAATAATAAACTTCTGCACCGGATAAATCCGGCTCTTTAGAATACACCGGATAATCTGAATTATCACTGTTTACTTCAACAACATTACCAATATATTCCCCGAAATCACTTTCATAAACTGATGATTCAATAATATAACTGTCATCCTCGTCAATACCAAGTTGTGAATAATGTATCCCATCAATGATTATTTCTATATTACAGATACCGTCATTATCAGGGTCATAAGAATCAACATTCGGGTCTATAGTCGCCTGAAACGGAGAATAATATCCGATAATATTTGATGATGTTGTAGGCTGTTCCATAAATTTTTCATCTGTCACCGAAATATCTGTATTATCAATATCACTTACAGCACTATCTGTTGAAACTGAAACAGTTGATATTTCAATATCGTATTCAGTTGTTATATCATTTTCAGCGTTATCTGTACTTTCAGGAAAATCAATATGATTATAAGTAGCAGTTGAATACGTTGATAATTCAGAAGAATAAGCTTCTGTCACTTTGTTATTATCTTCAGTACTGTATGTATTTTCCGGAAAATCAGTATGTTCAAAGTTTGCTTTAGAATCATTTTTGTCAACTTCTAATGTGTCCTGAATTACTGTTTTGTTATCAGTGGTCATGATGTGTGAAATATTTCTGTTATCGGAACTAAGAAACAAGACAGTAACAAGGATAACAGAACAACCACATACTGAAAAAACAGTACCAATTCTCCGTAATTTTGCACGTCGGAACTCAGCAGATATTTCAGAAAAATTTTCAGCTTCTGAAAGATATTTTTCGTCAATATCTGTCAGAGCATTATATAAACTCTCTTTATCCACAATTAACCCTCTTTGAAATATTTCTTTAATTTCTTACGTGTTCGCATAAGAATAATTCTAACATTCCCTTCTCTGATTTTATACTTATCAGCAATATCCACTATATCTTCTGAAAAATAATAACGTCTGATAAAAATACTTCAGTCTCTTTTATTAAGTGTAGCAAGAAATATATTCAGAACTGCTGAAAGGTCATCGGTTTTTTCATTATATTCATCAGGAATATATTCAGATAATTCTTCTAACAATATGTCATTCAGATTAAAAATATCTTCTGCATCAACATTGAACATCTCAGCAATTTTCAGAATCATTTTATAATTCGGATTTCTTTTTCCCGTTTCCCATTTAGACACAAGTTCTCTCGTAACATATAGTTTTTCTGCCAGTTGTTCCTGTGTTAAATTTGCTTCTGTTCTCAGCTTGGCAATTTTTTGACCGGTCAGCATTTCAATCACCTCTGCTTTAATTATACTTTAGCAGATTGATTTAAAAAAGTAAAGGGACAATTTGTTACACTTTCATAGTTTATATTTTGTAAGCAACTTGATTGCTTGTGATGCGTTCTTCGGATTCTGAAAATATGACCAGTGATGCAATCCAGATGAGAACGAAAAATTAAAAATCAGTGATTAAAATTGCAGTCAATTTCAATGTTCTGCTGTCGGTATCTGATAAGAAAATT
>CAMWGS010000244.1 GCA_947173865.1 uncultured Ruminococcus sp. | reverse complement strand
TCATACAATTATGTAGTATATCATATTGATAATTGTCCCCAAAAAGCAAGAAATTACTATGGTACGCCATATGCCAATGTTGAATTAGACTGCTATGAATGTGAATATTTTATAGAAGATGATATGTATAACTCTCTTTATGAACCTGAATCAATCCGTTGTGTTGGTCAAGCAAAAATAAAAACATCTGGTGACTTAAAAAAATATTTATCAAAAAAGTAACACGCAAAACACAAAAAAGCACACCATTATGGTGTGCTTTTTATATTACTGGTATTTCGGTTCACAGGTAAGATTTACACCCAGTCTCTTGAAAATTCTCTCGTCTACTGCCGAAAGGATAACAGTTGAATGTACTTCACAACCACGCAGTCTTGAAATCTGTTCCATAGCTTTTTTAGCATTTTCGTCTGTATTGGCACAGATTGAAAGTGCAAGAAGAGTTTCGTCCGTATGGATACGGGGATTGTTGTTGCCGAGATGCTGGACTTTAAGATTCTGAATAGGTTCGATTACATGAGGTGACATAAGAAGTACATTGTCAGGAATACCGCCGAAATATTTAAGTGCATTAAGCAGAAGTGCGGAAGATGCACCAAGAAGATTTGAAGTACGTCCTGTAAGTATAGTGCCATCAGGAAGTTCCATAGCAGCGGCAGGTGCGTCCGTTTCCTGTTCCCTTGCAAGAGCAGCAGATACTACTTTTCGGTCGTCAGTAGTAACGTTTGCCTGTTTCATAAGAAGTTCAAGCTTGTAAACCTCATCTTCGGAAATAAGACCTTTACGGTAGTCGCACATCGCAACATAATATCTTCTTATAATTTCGTCCTTTGCCGCATGGCTTACAACTTCATCATCAATAATACAGTTTCCTGCCATATTAACACCCATATCCGTAGGAGACTTATACGGTGACTCGCCTAAAATTTTCTCAAACATAGCATTGAGTACGGGGAAAATCTCAACATCACGGTTATAGTTTACAGTTGTTTTTCCGTAAGCTTCAAGGTGGAAAGGGTCAATCATATTAACGTCATTGAGGTCTGAGGTTGCCGCCTCATAAGCGATATTTACAGGGTGACGGAGAGGAATATTCCATATAGGGAAAGTCTCGAACTTCGCATATCCTGCATTGAGACCTCTTTTGTGTTCATGATAAATCTGTGAAAGACAGGTTGCCATTTTACCGCTTCCCGGACCCGGAGCAGTAACCACAACAAGACGGCGTGATGTCTCTATGTAGTCATTTTTTCCGTAACCTTCGTCACTGATTATACGCTTGAGATTTGAAGGGTAACCGTCAATATGATAGTGGTGATAAACCTTGACACCAAAAGCTTCAAGCCTGCTCTGAAAAGCGTCTACAGAGGGTTTCTTTTCGTACTGAGTGAGAACAACACTGCTTACATAAAGACCGATTTTCGTAAAAACATTGAAAAGACGTATAACATCAACGTCATATGTTATACCGAGGTCGCCTCTGACCTTGTTTTTCTCAATATCCCCAGAATTGATGACTATAACAATTTCAGCTTCGTCCTTAAGCTGAAGAAGCATCTGTAACTTACTGTCAGGCTTGAATCCCGGAAGTACTCTTGACGCATGATAGTCGTCAAAAAGCTTACCGCCGAATTCCAGATAAAGCTTGTCTCCAAACTGTGAAATACGTTCTCTGATGTGTTCTGACTGCATACGCAGATATTTATCATTGTCAAAACCGATTTTATTTTCTTCAATAGCCATAAAATAATTACCTCCTGAATAATTCAATATCTATTATATACCAAAGCCGTAAAAAAAGCAAGCAAAAAATCCCGCCCTGTTGAAGCAGGATTTTTTAAAATCAATGATAATATGAGTCAATGCCGAAATATTCTTCAAGTGTAAGATAGGGGTCACCCATTTCCACAGCCTTGCTGTGAATCTTATAAGACATATCAGTACCTACATAACGGATATGCCACGATTCATATTTATAGCCTGTTATATCCTGTTTTGCCTGAGGATAACGGAGAATAAAGCCGTATTCATAACAATGTGCCTCCAGCCATATTGCCTCGGGTGTTCCTATGAAAGTATCGTCAATCTGATTGACATCAATGGCAAGTCCCGACTGATGCTCAGAATGTCCAGGACGTGCGGAATAGGTATCGGCTTTTTCCTGACCGTCTCTGGCAACATAGTCATTGTATATATAGTCCTGTGTATCATATGAACGGAATCCCGAAGAAAGATAGATATTCAGACCGACAGCTGCGGCATCATTCTGTAACTTATAGAACTGACTGAGACAAGTCTGGTCAAGGTCGGGATAGAAATCGGCAGGCAGACTGTATGATTTATTTGCAATAAGAACATTATCTATATACTTTATACCGGGAATATTATAGACCGTAGGTGCAGGACCGTAATTATAGTCATATGGTGTCGGAGCGTCGGCAGGAAGTACAGCGGTTGACGCAGGAGTACCGACGGCAGCAGTTGACGGCGTATAATCAATAACAGACGGTGCAGGTGTTTCGGGAACAGTTTCGGCAGGAGTTTCCGACGCTGGTGTTTCGGGAGTCTCAACGGGAACAGTTTCAGCTATTATATTTCCGAGTTCATCAGTTGCTGTTGTAACTGTAGTTGTGGTAGTCGGAACTTCTGTAACCACATATCCGCCTGCTGTAGTCTGTAAACTTTCGGCAGATGTATCCTGTTCTGCACGGTCACTGAGTGAACCTTCATTTATAATAACAGAATCATCAAGTGAGCCTATATCGTCTTTTCCGCACGCTGAAAGTGAACACACTGAAGCAAACAACAGTGTAAAAACAATCTTCTTATTCATAAAATCCTCCTGATTTCACTTTATATACTATAATAATATATTATATCACTTATTTCCTTTCATTTCAATAGAAAAAGTCAAAATAATATAATTTCAAGAAAAATCAAATCAGTCTGTTTTCAATCTTTGTGACAGAATAATCCGAATCATAATATACCATAACCATATAGCCGTCTGTAGTATAATGTTGTGATATTTTAGGCACATCAATGCAACCAGTGTAAAGAAATAAAAACTCACCGTTTTCATCAAATTTCTGTACATCATCAACTGAATCACCAATATTAATCACATCAAATTCTTTCAGCGATTTTTCTGTAATAATATCTTTACCGAATTCATAATTTCCCGATTTATCATAGTAAAGAATTATATATCCATATGATGTCATATAAGCTACATTATCAACATACGAATCATCGGCACGTTTATATTTTTTTATAAATTCCACAGGATATAATTTATTTAACTTGTCCAAAGTATATTTTTCGGTATCAATCTTATCAAACATATCTTCATCAGAATAATTTTCAGTTACCACATCAATGATATTTGCAGACTCATCCGATATATTGAACATACCAGTTTCATTCCTTTTGTCACAGCAAGATAAAACGAAAATATACGTAACTGCAAACATACCAGCCAATAACCGTAAAATATATGATTTCACTTTTATAACACTCCTTTGGTACAATATTAGCATAGTCCAAACTGCTGACTACAGTAGTGACA
>CAMWGS010000243.1 GCA_947173865.1 uncultured Ruminococcus sp. | reverse complement strand
GCAGCTCCCATTTGCTCTTGTTGATTTTCTTTAACTCCGCTATTAGTCACTCCCTATTTTCTCATACAATTGACAAAACACAGGTTTTATAATATAATTAAATAAATATAAGTAAAAGGACGGTAAATATTAATATGAACGAATTTTCAAACCCTACAAGTGAAAGAATAAACACACTCATAGAATTGCTGAACGAAATTGAAAAGTTCAACAATAAACACAATGCTGTATCATCTTCAAATCCAAAGGCTAAAAATGACAATATTATTCAGGGACTACTGTGCGATGCAGTGGAAACTGTAGCCGTAAAAACGGAGACAAGCCATCACCATATTGAAAAAATACTGAACGATATAATTACAGAAGGTGATATGCGTTTCAACATAGTTTACTTCTGCTGTGATATGGTAGACTGGCTTATTACAGGTAACAGAACAAAAATAAAAAAAGTTCTCACAGACAACATAAACGAAAACTTTACAGATGGAGACCGTCAGGCAATAGAAAAATGGTATTCAGGTTTTGAAACAGATACAAAATAATCTGCACAAAAATTCCGTTATCTATTGAAAACTTTTGAAATATATTGTATAATAGTATCAATATAATTATCGGGAGGTAAATTTCATGAACGGAAAAATAAAAAAACTTACTGCTTTTCTTACAGGACTCATTACTGTTTTTTCGACAACAGGAATAATCACGCCTATGGACAAAAATCATATTCAGACTGAGGCTGCTTCAAACGTCATTGCATTTCCTGGTGCGGTAGGCGGAGGAAAATACGCTACAGGCGGACGTGGCGGTGAAGTTTATCACGTAACCAATCTCAACGACAGCGGAGCAGGCTCTTTCCGTGACGCTGTAAGTAAATCAAACAGAATAGTTGTTTTTGACGTAAGCGGTACTATTGAACTTAAAAGCAATATTCTTTGTCAGGGAAATATAACAATTGCAGGACAGACTGCCCCTGGTGGTTCGGGAATAACACTCAAAAACTACAAAATGGGTATGTCAGGCGACAATATTATTTGCAGATATATAAGCTCACGTCCTGGACCTTATGTGGCTACCAGTTCAGGTAACGACGCATGGGGCGGTGCAAAGGGTTCAAGCTCAATTATAGACCACTGCTCTATGAGCTGGACTACCGATGAACAGTGGGGACTTTACTCCAACAATGAATACTATACAGTTCAGTATTCGATTATAGGTCCTGCTGACTCATGGGGCGGTCATAAAAAAGGTCTGCACGGCTTTGGTCTTATGATGGGTAAAGGCTACAGTACTTTTGACCACAACCTCATTATACATAACGTTTCACGTAATTTCAGAGGTAAAGTAGAAGGTACGGAAACAGCCGACTTCACCAACAATGTCATATACAACTGGGCTTATCAGACCGCTTATGGTACTATCGGTCATCTGAACTATGTAAATAATACTCTTAAAATGGGCAACGGTACAACAGGTGGAAAACACTATGTAAATGTTGACAGCAGTACCAAACCGCAGAATTTCGGAATTTTTCTCAAGGGAAACCGTATGCTCAACAAGGACAACACCATATATGATACCGTTACTTCTGACAACTGGAACGGTATAAGCATTAAACAGAGTATTACAGATACTTACGGTGTTACAAAAGATACGCTGAAAAGTGACAAGTCATTCCAGACTATCGTGAATGGCGAAAATGTTTCTACTGCCGATACCTGTGAGAGTGCGGAAGCTTCATATGAAAATGTAATAAAATTTGCAGGCAACGGAATCGCTCCCGAAAAAAGAACAGAAGTTACCCAGCAGTGTGCGGAGGAAACAAGAACAGGCACGGGAAATATGTCAGGTACTGCTTCTTATGACGAAGCTACTGACGCAAACAAGGAAAATATTGACAAATATCATATTGAATGTGGTGTAACTTATACGTACCCCGAAGCTGTTACCAAAAAGACTATTGTTGACAAGGACAATGACGGTATGGACGACGACTGGGAACTTGCGAGAGGTCTTGACCCTAACGACCCGTCAGACACTAATGGTGACTACTGCGGTCAAGGGTACACAAACATTGAATACTATATAAACGACCTTACTGTTGATTCTTTCCCTGAGGGTGTTGTTACGCTTTCCCCCGAAACAAATTCCAATGTAAACAATAATATTTCTGCGTTTGAAACAATCGAAGCAGAAAGTTTCTATGACCAGAACGGTGTACGTATTGAAGATACTGCTTCAGGCGGTCAGAACATAGGTTTTATTGAAAACGATGACTGGATTATGTTCCGCAAAGTAGATTTTGAGGACGGTGCAAAGAGCATTAATATGCGTATTTCGGGAAATACTTCAAAAATTGAAATTTGTCTTGACAATCCCGAAAACGTTGTTTCAACGGTTAATTTTGCCGGTACTTCAAATTTCAACGACTATCAGAATTTGTCTTACAACATAAACACCATTGAGGGCGTACACGATTTATATATTAAATTCACAGGCAGTGACGGTTATCTTCTCAATGCCGACAGTTTTGTTTTCGGAAAAAATCCTGCATCAATCGAAGGTAAATTATTTAAGAATGTAACAGTTTCAGACAGTGCTTACCCGTCGGGCTGGGCAATAGGCAATGCCGAAAGCGGTTCGCTGATTTTCGGAGACCGTGACTTCACAATTACAGAACTTCCCGAAAAACTGAACAATGTCGAAATTCTGATGACAGCCTGTGACGCTAAAAACTCAGCTGAAAATACAGCTGAGTTCAAAGCAGGTGAGGATATTACGCTTTATATCGCAATGGACAGCAGAGTTGAAAACGTCCCTGAATGGCTTTCAGAATACAATAAAACAAATCTTACCATAACTACCTCAAACGACCTCACCCTTGAACTTTATTCAAAAGAGGTAAAAGCAGGTGAAAAAGTTACTCTCGGAAGCAACGGACAATCCGCATATTGCGTAAACTACACAGTCCTTGCAAAAAAATTAGACGGTATACAGAAAATTACAGGTGATATTGACAACGACGGAAAACTTGCTGTAAATGACCTTGTACTGATAAACAAACATCTCCTTGCTGTTTCTCCGCTTACTGCTGAACAGTGCAGAAGGGCTGATTTAAACAGTGACGAAACTATTGACGCTTTTGACCTTGTTATGCTGAGAAAGCTTTTTACTGAATAATGCGTAATATTTACACAGGTGAACCGGTAAACACATTCTATGAAGCTTTGGGATATAAGTATTTTACAGATGATGATAAAAAAATCTGCATTGAAATAAACGGAAATAATTTCAGCCGAAAATATACATTTAACTATGAGACAAATACTGAATTTTCAACAGATGTTATTCCGGAATGTAAATTTATAATTCTTTCCAAAGAAAAAAGTCATGAACATATCATACTGACAAATTATCCCATGACTAATAATCACGGAAAACAATTACGACAGTCATTCGGTGAAAACTGGACTCACTTCAAATCGGGTTATATGTTCATGTCTGACGAAAAACTCTGTCTTGAATATACTGATAAACATAAAAACAATATTTTGCTGATTATTTCAGTAATG
>CAMWGS010000242.1 GCA_947173865.1 uncultured Ruminococcus sp. | reverse complement strand
TTTAAGGACTGTTTAAAAACTATTTTAGGATTTTAAAAAAAAGTTTAAACTGCTATATTTAGCGTTTAAATTGACCATGTAAATTAAAACAGATTTTTGAAAATTCAGTGAAAAATCTGATTTTAGCGAGAAAAAATGATATTCGAATATGCGAACAAATTTCAAGTTTAATGCGAACAAGTTCGCATATCGAATTTATACAAATAGTAATAAAAATATTTTCAAAAATCCTGAAAAAACAAGGTATGTTACTTTTATATAGTAGAGGCGAATGACAAAGCATTATGTATTTGATTTTTTGTACTGTTCTTCAAAGTCGTAAATCATCGTGATTAATTTAGAACGTTCTTTCAGTGGAAGAGATCTAATGATTTTGAAAAGTTCCATGCAAATTTCATTTTCAGTATCATCGCCATTGACCTGCACTTTAGAATTGTTACCATAGGCTATGTTATTGTTGTTAAAACTATTATTCATGTTTACTTGATGTTCCTTTCCAAAAATAAGTAAATCGGTAGATACATTTAAACGCACTGCCAACTTCGCTACAATATCGCTATTAGGCGATGCTCCTTTTTTCCAATTAGATATAGAACCTTTTGCACCTCCGCATTCATCAACTATCGGCGTAATTTTCACCCCCTGTTCATCGCAAATAGCTTTTAAATTATCATAAAACATACAAAAAAACACTCCTATCAATTGTTAAAAATAAACAAAGTTCATTTAAATGGGCAAACCCACTTGACAAACCCATAAAAACGCACTATAATATAAATGGTGGTAATATTTCAGGGCATAAAAAACCATATTATAATTTTACCATAAGCAACTTAAAAAGTAAATAGAAAGGACTGATTTTGTGACACTCGGACAGAAAATAAAAAAACGTCGTGACGAACTCAGCTACACACAGGTTGAACTCGCACAGAAAACGCAGACCTCTCAGCCGTATATCTCACGCCTTGAAAAAGGTGATTTCAATCCGTCAACACAAATGATTGTGAATATTGCTGTTGCACTTGGCGTGAGTATCGACTACCTGCTCCTTGACGGCAGAAAAGCAAGATAAAAAAGGAGGTGCAAATATGGAGAACAAGAAAAAGTTTATTGAGGAACTTGGCACAATTCTTATGATGTATTCAAGAGAAGAGGTTGAAAAACTGGAATACATCAAGAATGATGGAGTGGAACTCGTATGTATTATATATACGAACGGCTACAAAAAGTGTGTCAATATATGGGGAGATTCCTGCATTGCTGTAATAAGCGATGTCTACAAGGCAATGCGTTGAAACGAAAGGCTTCTGAAGGGTTGAGCCGTAAATCAGCCCTATCCCATGCAGAAATACCACAGGAGAGAACTTAAACGGGAAGTAAACCGCAGGAGAAAACTTAAACGGATTTCTGACAATAAACTGAAAAGAGGTGAAAGAAATGAACTTCTTATGTAAGGCACAGACGTATCTGAACAGTGTGGCAACGACTGTCAATTCGCTTGCCGGACTGGCAATGAGCGACGAACTCTGTGAAAATGTTGACACACAGTACAAGGTCATCAGAATGGCTGTGGAGTGGGAACAGGCAACCGCCGAATTTATCACTGTCATGGAACTTGACGCAGAACTTCTACAGTCTGTATCAATCAGCAAACGCAAGTTTATGAACATCAACGAACGTCTGATTAAGCACTTAGAAAAAATCCAGCTTCAGGGCTATCATTTTGACGAACTGATAACCACCCTGAAACTGGAAAACGAAACGTTAGAGAAAGAAATACACTTTCTTTAATGCCCGTTTTAAGTGTATCACGAAATGTGAAAAATGTCAATACCTATGAAGGAATTTTTGTCGGAGCTATCCTGCTCCGACAGAAAGGAGAGAAGATTGGATTACCTTACAGTAAAAGAAACAGCCGAATTGAAAGGTTGTTCTGAACGATATATCAGAAAGCTGATAGGAAACGGAGAGATATTTTCTGAATCAATCATCAATACTTCTAACGGTCACACCTGCCACTCGATACCTGTATCAGCTCTGTCGGAAGACTTACAGGAAAAGTACTACCGCAAGAAACGCACAGAGGCAGGAGTACTACCTGAAAAAAACGACGACAAAAGCAATGAAAAAACAGTCTTAAAATACCGCTCCAAAGGCATTAAAAAGGCATTTGAAGAATTTTCAGAGGCGGAACGTGTGGAAATAAAATTCTGGACAGACTTACTCACACAGTGGCAGTCTGAACGCTCTGAACGTAAGGACAAGACCGAATTTGACAAACTGTTTGTCGCCCATCAGAAATATCTCAACCCTGATTTAGAAATCAGCATGGATATTCTGTACCGGAAATATTCAGCCTACAAAAACGAATGCTATTCAGACCTTGTGGACGGTCGTGGCGGTTGGAATCGTGGCAAAAGCAGACTTGATGACGACGGCGTAATCTGGCAGAATTTCCTGAACATCTACCTTGAACAGAGTGAACCGAAAATCAGCAAGTGCTACCGCATGGTGTGTGCATTCGTCACTGAGGAACACCCCGAACTTACATCGAAAATTCCATCGGAGGCTTGTTTCAGACGGAAAATAAAAACCCTGCCGTTTGCCGTTCTTGAATACTCACACAAAGGTGAAAAGGCACTCCATGACCACTGTATTCCGTATGCGAACCGTCAGAAAAAGAACATTTACGCCAACGACGGCTGGGTCATGGACAATTACACCTTTGACGTTATAGTAAAGCAGAACGACAATTCGGAAAAAACAAGGCGGTTATACATAACCACAGTCCTTGATGTAAAGTCAAACGTTCTTGTGGGCTGGAATATAACTGAAAGTCCCGACTCAAACTCAACGCTTGATGCACTCAGGTTTGCGATGCACCGCTTCGGCATTCCAAAACGTCTGTATTTTGATAACGGTCGTGAGTTTACGGCTCTTGACATTGCCGGAGAACAGCGTAACAGAAAAGTGTCGAAAGACAAAAAAGGAAATATTCCGGTCACGATAGTCGAAAGGCTTGGCATTGAACTGGTCTTTGCAAAAGTCAGGAACGCACAGGCGAAAGTCGTGGAACGTGTTCACAGAATTATCAAGGAACAGTACTGCACGGCACAGTACGGTTACTGTGGCGGAAATATCGTGGAACGCCCTGAAATTCTCAAGCAGAATATTAAGAACTGCACCATTGAAACAGAGGCAGAACTCCGTGAAACATTTGCGGATTTTGCCGACAATATATACAACGTACAGCCAGCGAATCAAAATACAAGGGCATGACCCTGATTGATGTGTGGAATGCCTCGATTGCTGAAACGTCGCTGAGAAAAGCAAGTGACGAAATTCTTGATTTATTGATGCTCAGGAATGCAGGATTTCAGAAAATCAAGCGGAACGGCGTGTTTATTACGTATCACGGCGAAAAAATTTGGTACTACGATAAAAATATTACGTGGCAACACATCGGCGAGGAAGTCTGCGTACGTTACGACCGCAACGACCCGTCAGCCGTCAGACTTTACGACCGTGAGGACAGATATTTATTCACATGGAAATGTGCGGACTGGCTTA
>CAMWGS010000241.1 GCA_947173865.1 uncultured Ruminococcus sp. | reverse complement strand
ATATTATATCATAATCACACATGAATTGCAACAATAAATAAAAAATTAAACTTCACTTTTCTGATAAAACAATTTTCTGTAATTCATAGGTGTATATCCCGTTTCTTTTTTGAAACAGTTCGCAAAATGGCTCTGTGACGAAAAACCGTAGTATTCCGCAATTTCCGAATATGACATTTCCGACGAAGTAATAAGGTGGGAGGCAGAGCGGATTTTTTCGGAGATTATATACTGATGTATGGACATACCCGTTTCCGCACTGAACAGTGATGAAAGATAACTCCTGTCAAGAGAAAGCTCGTCGGCAATCTGAGATATTTTTATTTTTTCATGCAGATGTATGTATACATAGTCCATAGCCTTTATAACATGAATTGAATAAATATTTTCCTTTCTTATTTTCCTCATACGGTCGGTAAAATCAATTACCATTTCATTGTGAAGTGCAAAAATATCCGAAATTGTTTCAGTCCTGTCCATTTTCTGAATAAACAGGTCACTTAATGTATACGCTTTCTCACGGTTAAGGCCATGTTCAACACATATTCTCGTAATCATGGCAACCGCAACAACAAAATGATACCTTGCATTCTGTAAGTCGTCATCTGAGAGCCGTCCGTATTCCTTTCCGTTATATACATCGACTTTTTCCGTGTCCATAAGATACAGGGTAGCGGTTTTCATGTCTCCGAGTGCAACGGCATTATAGAACTGATATTCAAGATTATACTCAAGATGACGTATTTTTTCCTCTCTGCACTTAAAAATTTTCTTCTGCAAATCATTGTTTATACTCATATCGAAAAACTCCTTTTTATTTATTATACAACATTTCAACAAAAAAAACAACAGTATTAATATACATTTCAGCAAAATTCTACTATAATATTATCATGATATATACGAAAGGAAGTATGTTTTTATGCGTACATTTGATGGATTTATGCACGGAGTCAATCTTGGTGGCTGGCTTTCACAGACAGACGATACTTCGGAAAATCATTACAGAAATTTTATTACCGAATCTGATATAAAATATATTTCTTCACTTGGTCTCGACCATGTAAGAGTGCCGATTGACTACATGGTCATTGAAGAAGAAAACGGAAACGTAAAAGAAAACGGCTACAGTTATATTGACAACTGTCTTGAATGGTGCAGAAAATATAATTTACATATGATTATTGACCTGCACAAGACTTTCGGCTATTCTTTTGACCCCCTCGACAAAACCGACAAGACAATTTTTTTCAGTGACGAAAAATTACAGGAACGTTTTTATTCCCTCTGGAAAACATTAGCTTCACGTTACGGAAAATATCACAATACCGTCGCATTTGAATTGCTTAACGAAGTCGTTGAACCGTCTGTATCAGACGCATGGAACGGAATAGTACTGAAAGCTATAGCCATAATCCGTACCGTTGCCCCTGAATCATGGATTATATTTGGCGGAACAAAATACAACAACGTACTGAGTGTGCCTGAACTCGCCGACCCGAAAGACAATAAAGTTGCATACACGTTCCACAGCTATGAACCTATGATATTTACACATCAGGGTGCATACTGGGTTGACAATATGCCCGAAGATTTCAGAATAAAATATCCCGAAAACATTGACGAATACCGCAGACAAAGCAAACGTCTTTCTCAGGAACTCGCAGGAGCTGTTTTCAGTGACACCCTTACGGAAATATCGTGTGATTTCTTTGAAAAACTTTTTATCCCTGCCCTTGAAACCGCCGAAAAACGTAACATACCTCTTTACTGCGGAGAATACGGCGTTATTGACCTCGCCGACGATATTTCAAAAATAAACTGGACTGCTGATATATGTTCGGTATTTGACAAGTACAATATAGGTCGCGCCTACTGGAACTACAAAGAAAAAGACTTCGGTATAGTAAATATCAAAGACGAAAAGTTAAGAAAAAAGCTTGCCGAAAAATTATAAAATGCCCTCTCAATATAATATTTATAAAAAAATCGCAGTCACCAAAAATGACTGCGATTTTTTTATATGTGTAAAAATAAATTCAGAATTTTTCTTCATGACGCTGTTTTCTCAGCAAAGCTCTTTTTTCGGCAGCTTCCCAGTTTGCTTTTTCCTCGTCGGTTTCAATAATCAGACGTGGAACTTCAACAGGTCTCTCGTTTTCGTCCAGTGCAACCATAACAAGATAAGCTTTGTTTATAATTTCTCTCTTACCGTTAAGGCTTTCCACATAGCTTTTAATACATACTTCCATTGAAGTACGTCCGACATAGGTTATATATCCGCATACTATTACTGTATCGTTTGCATATGCAGGGGCTTTGAAAGACAGTTTATCTACTACGGCAGTAGTGACATTATGACCTGAATGTCGTCTTGCAACAACAGCAGCAACAATGTCAATCCACTCCATAAGCTGTCCGCCGAAAAGTCTGTTATAACCGTTTATATTTGCCTGTGTCAGTACGTGTACCTGCTCGGAATACGAATCCTTTACTCTTTTCTGCATATTATATTACCTTCTCCTCTTATTATTTTACACCTGCAACAATTTTCCTCATGCATACCATATCAAAAACATCTGTAATACCATCATAATTCAAATCAGCAAGTATAATGTCGTCTCGGCTTACTGACGACTTTCCTAAAATATATTTGTTCATTTCGACAAGGTCAGCTATATTCACACTTCCGTCGGTATTTATATCACCCATGCCGTAATCACAAACAGGAAGTTCCTCACCCTGAAAACTATGAAGTACAGAAGGTACAAAAGATTTCCATGAACCATGCGAAGATGTTTCAGCTTTCATTTCAGCGTCTGATTTAAGAAACCAGTCATATGAAATTTCTTCTTCATTGCCGTCGTCCCACGTTGTATCGCTATGAAAATAGTGACTGCCCAGTTTAATAACATTCCATGCATGATTTTCACTGATTACATAGTACGTTTCAATTCCGACTGCGTTCAGAAGAATATTATAGCATCTGCCATAACCCTCACAAACGGAAGCATCATTCATGAAAACAGAAGCGTCATTATGATTTTTCGGCTGTCTGGTAGTTTCATAGTCATAACGCACATTATTGCACACCCAGTCATGAACCGCCTTTATTTTCTGCATATCATTCATACTGCTGTCAATATATTCGTCAATGAATTTATCCGTTTCTGCCTGTATGTAAAGATTGATAAATCCTACATTATCAGAGCCGTTGAAATTCTTCATTATAAAATCTGCTGTTTCGGGACGGAAACTTTTTGTTTTGGTATCAAAAACAGGAACGGAATTAATATTTACCAGATTGTCACAGTTGTTGAAAGCACTTCCCTCTATTTCTTTGCTTGTATCAATTATAATGTCCGTCAGGGAATGGTTTTGGGCAAATGAATTTGAATAAAGGACAACATCACCACTGAGTGTGATTTTTTCAAGACTGTCACAGCCACGACAGGCGTTTGAATTTACTTTTATCTTACCATTAAGCGTAAGTTCCTTAAGGCTCGTACAGTATCCCATTTAATCAATACTCATTTCCAAATCCAAATTATCATGAAAAACAATTTCTTCAAGAGCCGTACAGTCCCTGAA
>CAMWGS010000240.1 GCA_947173865.1 uncultured Ruminococcus sp. | reverse complement strand
TTCCATAGCCGAACGGATTTCGTCAGCCTTTCCGCTTTTGTCGGCCGACTGGAAATATTTTAATCCGACTATGTTTACGTCAGGAATAATAGCCGAAACCGTTGACCAGCTTGCCACTGCTCCCCCGTAAGTGAAACCGTTTATTCCGTTTATAGCCTGAGCAAAAACTCCGGGATTAAAAGTTTCGGGATTTACAGAGCCCGAATGTGCAGCCAAAATTGCGATTGAAGTAACGAAACAGCCCGAAGCAGCCATATTTGAATAACCCATAGGGATATCCGCCCATCTCTCGTCCATCTGACTCCAGGAATGGTAATCTTCTATTGCGTACACCTCGTTGTATCTGTATGAGCCGTTAAAAGCACCGACGAAAACAAGAGCCGCAAGTGTAACACCATAAAGACCCTTCCTTTTTTTATTCAGCATAAATACCTCCATTAGACATTTTCAATCTGCATTTCATTATTGCCGTCACGGGATAAATTCTGCTGATATCTGTACTGCGGATTTTCTGTCTTGATATCAGTAGAATCTTCCCCCAAAAACCGCTTTTTTCCTATGAATACAGATTTTTTATTTTCCTGTTCCTTTTTCTTTTTTTCTCCTTAAAAGCTTTATAAGCCGCTATGTATTCCGACATAGCTTTTTCTCTTTCTATATCATTCAGTACAGCTTCTCCATAAACCGCTCTGTCGAATATCTCCGCAGTACTGTAAATATCTGCGTTCCATTCATTGTATATAATTTCTGCGGTTTCCTGAGACGTATAACCTCTGTCAATTCCGAAAATACGGTATGTTCTGCACATAATTGCATAAACCGCTTCATTCGGCGACTTTCTGCCGTACCTGAAAATGAACAACTTGTGTGAAACGGCAGGATAAAGGAATATGCACATCATCACCGCAAAAGCAAGCAAAAGAATTATAAGTCCTGCTCTTGCAAGAGAATCGGCGGCAGTGTTTCCCTGCTCCGCAATTTCGTCACTGCTTACAGTAGGCTCAAACGACAACCAACCGAAACCTCTTATATAAAGCTCGGGGAAACCGTGTGCGTCATTGCCTGTAACGACAAAATTAGTATCTGTCGCCTTGTTATTGTAAAACTGGGACATATTATAACCCTCGCAGAATCTCGCAGGAATTCCTGCGGCTCTTGCAAGAAGTACCATAGCGGTGGCATATTCATAACAGACACCTCTTTTGGCGGTGAAAATAAAGTCCTCAGCATTGTCACCTTTTTCCTTTTGGTAATCGAGGTCATAGACATAATCATTATTATGGAAATATGCCTCAATTGCCTTTGCCTTATCATAGTCTGAACTGTAACCCGAAGTAATTTCACTGGCAAGATTATAAATCCTTTGACTGTCTCCGTAATCAAGAAGAAAATCGTCATAATCATCATAATCACTGATTTCGTCACTTATCAGATTGATGTAATTCTGAGTTTTTTCGTCATATTCGGATTGATTTTCAAGAATTTCCAAAGCTTCGGAAAGAATTTTTTTATAGTCATAATCAGAAAATTTATCTGTTATCAACCTGTTCAGACTGTTCATGAAAAATGTATCAGGCGTATAATTGTACATGAATCTCTCGTCATATGCGAAATATGCACGTGATTCACTGTTGTCCGCATATATAAGCCCTGACTCGATAAGTGCCATTCTTTTCTGATACGAAGTATACCAGAAATTCTGCACAAGCTGAGGAACAGGTGCAAACTGAGAACCACGAACATTTGAAGTTACTGAAATCCATTTCGGTTCAGGCACGAAAATCTGACTTTCCGAATATTCCTCAAAACCATACCTTTCAGCAAATTCACTGTTTAATTCACCTGCATACAGAACTGCTTTCAGAATACTTCCCGTTTCGGAAAATTCAAGCAGACCGTTTTTCATGCTTTCGGGTTCGCTTTCAAATGTCCTGACAAATTTTTTGTCAGAATCTTCAACATACCATACATCATTATCATAATTATAAGTGGAAAACGTTGTTGTTTTAAGACGCATGGGTTCGGAAGCGTTTACATAATAAAGCGGTGTATTGTTGTTTGTCCAGAAGAACTGCTGACCGTCGGTATCTTCTCTAAAAACGCCGAGCATAGCGGTGAGACGGTCTGTAAACTGTTCAGCCGAAATAAGAGTATCAAGAAAATCCCTGTTTGCTTCTATTTCAGGCTTCGGAATCATTGAAGCAATCGAAGCAAACACAACCGCATAAGCCGTCACTGACTTCCAAATTGTTTTTCTGCCTATGATTTCGGTTTCTTCCGTATTCTGCATCTGTCTGAATTCAATCATAATAAGTATGTAGGAAACGGCAAGAAGAATTATAAAATAAGTCGGCATTTTTTCAAATTCCTTACCGTAAATGGCAAAAGGAATTATAAAAATCAGAAATCCCATAAAAATCCTGTACCGGATTCTTGTGAAATAATAAATAACCGACATCATAAATATCATGAATAATAAAAATATTGCTATTGTATACCATTGACTGTAATCAAGCACATCCTGTGGTGTAAGAAACCATATACCGAAACTAAGCGGATAAGAATTTTCTCCTTTTTTTTGTGCAAATCCCACAGCATATAAAAAAACAAAAAAAAGTGCTATATATCCTATTGTGCCAATAAATTTATGTTTTGTCATGTAATCGAAAAGCCTGAATGAAAGTCCTGCAATTACAAAAGCTGCTATACCGTAAATAAGAGTATGTTCGCTCTTGTAATGGTACATTATCGACATCATGACAATAACGGTATATATCAGCACGGGGTCACAGACAATTTTCAAAATAAAATCCTTGAATCTGTTACTATTTTTCTGCATAATTCTACACCATCACAAAGTTATTGTTTTCGTCAAGATACCACAACGGCAAATCTGTATTATTTTCCGAATTCTGTGATACTCCGAGAATACTCGTGCTTTCATGATTTTCGATTTTATCGGTTATTGAAGAAAAACCGTTTCCTGCGTCGGTTGTGGAAACAACGCACGCACATACGGAAACGTTTTTGGACGGTACACTTATACGTCTGTCGGCAATAACTTTTACGGAAAGAATTTTCAGTAAAAGCTGTTCAGGATAATCGGGACTGTCAACACTTTCTGTGACAATCTCGCCCGACGAATCATAATAAGCGAAACTGCACGCCATTCCATGTCTTACCATCAGTGAAAGCAGACAAAAGACCGAAACAAGCAATTTTTCTTCGGCAATAACGGATTTTTCCGACTTTTCCGAACTACTTCGGAAAAGGTCCAATAAAATCATAGGCTGAACCGATGCCGCCGCCTCATCAAGACGTACCATAAACTTTGACCTCTTTGAAGAAAGTTTCCAGTTAATACGTTTAAGTGGGTCACCCATAACATATTCACGGTGTTCGTAACCGGGAGTGGTATTAGCCGAAAACAACATAGAAGTGTCATTTTCCTCATCGTCGTCACTTGTCATAACAACGTCTTTAATAGACCTGAAAAGCTGTGAAGAAGCTTTTATTTCGGGAATTTCGGGAATTACTCCCACGCTTTTTGACGGTGGAAGTGCCGTTTTTGCTTTAAGTTTCAGAAACCCGAGAAATC
>CAMWGS010000239.1 GCA_947173865.1 uncultured Ruminococcus sp. | reverse complement strand
CAAAAAATTTCATTTTTGGCTATTTTGCCTATTGATTTTTCTTAGCAGGTTTCTTTCAATATATAGAGAATAAGGGCAGGTTTCCCTGCCCTTATAATCAGTCATAGTCCACAACGTTTACCCACGAAAGCAGAATGTCACGCTCTTTACAGTTCTTTTTTACCGACTGTGAAGCCGCAACAATCGGCATCCATGACTGAACATATTTCTTTGCAGTGTTACTTCTGCTACAGAAAAGGTCAAGATATTTTTCCGCACCCTCAATATTTCCTTTAAGACAAAAAGTAAGATAAGTCCTTGCTGCGTCGGCGGAAGCATTTCCCTGAGTAGCATGAGCCCAGTCAATAATATACGGAGTTCCGTCGGGGCTGATTATTACATTTGATGGCGTATAATCACCATGACAAAGCTTTCTGTGGTCGGGAGTACTTGCAAGCCGTGTATAAAGTTCATATTTTGTTGTTTCGTCAAGTTCCGTAAGACTTATTTTGCGGTTCATCTTGTCTTTAAGCTGACTGAGAAGAGGAGACCTTTTGGACTGTATTTCAAGCTGTATATCAACGAAAAGGTTCATATAATCATCATACTTTGCAGGATTTGATGCTATTAAATCCGCAAGGTTCTCACCCTCTATATACTCCATTACAATAGCCCACTTTCCGTCTATCCTCGTAACTTCATAAAGTTCGGGAATATTAAGTCCCGTTTCTTCCGCACGGGCATGATTAAGTGATTCATTAAGAACGTCTGCCCTTGAATAGTCCTCATTGAAAAGCTTTACAACCTTGTCGCCGTCACGATAAATCTTCTTGTTGATTCTTTCGGCAATTATATTTTCATTGTTCATATTTCACTCCTCCAATCAGTTGACAGGATATGACTTCTCTGCAAAAGTCTTTCCGTAATAGGCATTGAGATACATCTGTTTAATCTCACTCATAAGCGGATAACGTGGATTTGCACCTGTACACTGGTCATCAAAAGCCTGCTCTGTCATTTCGTCGAGACGGTCAAGAAAATCCTGCTCCTCTATTCCGTAATCCGCAACAGTATCTTTTATGTCGATTTTATGACGCAGTTCCCTTATAGCATTTATGAGATTATCAAGCTTTTCATTGTAGTTGCTACCGCCGAGACCGAGAGTATCGGCAATTTCAGCATAGCGTTCAAGGGTATGAGGGTGGCTGTACTGTGAGAAAGTACCCATTTTTGCAGGTACGGACGAAGCATTGAAACGCATAACGTCCTCTATTAAAAGGGCATTGGCTACACCGTGCGGAAGGTGATGAAATGCACCGAGTTTATGAGCCATAGAATGACACACACCCAAAAATGCGTTTGCAAAAGCCATACCTGCCATAGTAGCGGCATTTGCCATTTTTTCCCTCGCTAAAGGATTATTTTCACCATCTTCATAAGCCTGCGGAAGATATTCAAATATTATTTTCAAAGCTCTGAGTGCAAGACTGTCAGTAAAGTCGGTAGCCATCATTGAAGCGTAAGCCTCAACCGCATGGGTTACGGCATCAATACCCGATGCTGCTGTGAGACCTTTCGGGGCAGTCATATGGAAATCAGTGTCAATAATTGCCATATCAGGCATAAGTGCATAGTCGGCAAGAGGGTATTTCACACCTGTTTTTCCGTCCGTGATAACCGCAAACGGTGTCACCTCCGAACCTGTTCCAGCAGAAGTCGGAATTGCTACAAAATACGCCTTTTCTCCCATTTCCGAAAACGTATATACTCTCTTTCTTATATCCATGAAACGCATAGCCATATCCATAAAATCAGCTTCGGGGTGTTCATAAAGTACCCACATAATTTTTGCTGCGTCCATTGCAGAACCTCCGCCGAGTGCAATAATAACATCAGGTCTGAAAGATGTCATCTGCTTCGCACCGTTTTCGGCACATTCAAGTGTCGGGTCAGGTTCAACATCAAAGAAAGCTGCGTGCTGTATTCCCATTTCGTCAAGCTTGTCTGTAATCGGCTTTGTATAACCGTTTTCATAAAGGAATTTGTCTGTTACAATAAATGCACGCTTTTTATTCATAATCGTACCGAGTTCGTCGAGAGCAACGGGCAGACAGCCACGTTTCATGTAAATCTTCTCAGGCGTTCTGAACCACAACATATTTTCTCTCCTCTCGGCAACGGTCTTTATATTTATAAGATGCTTTACACCAACATTTTCACTTACGGAATTTCCTCCCCACGAACCACAGCCCAGTGTGAGTGACGGTGCAAGGTTGAAATTATATATATCACCTATACCACCATGTGACGACGGAGTATTGACAAGAATACGACAAGTCTTCATTTTTCTCTGAAATTCGTCAAGCTTGTCCTGCTGAGTTTTAACATCAATATAAATCGACGATGTATGACCATATCCGCCGTCTGCTATAAGTTTTTCTGCCTTTTCAAAAGCGTCCTGAATATCGGAAGACTTATACATTGCAAGAACAGGAGAAAGTTTTTCGTGTGCAAATTCTTCCGAAAGTTCAGTGCTTTCAACCTCTCCTATTAGAATTTTAGTTCCGTCGGGAACGTTTATACCTGCTATCTCAGCAATTCTATACGCACTCTGTCCGACTATCTTTGCATTGAGTGAACCGTTTATTAAAATCGCTCTGCGGACTTTCTCCTTTTCTTCGTCATTGAGGAAATAACATCCCCTCGCTAAAAATTCAGCCTTTACTTTGTCGTAGATACTTTCAAGAACAATTGTTGACTGTTCAGAAGCACAAATCATGCCGTTGTCAAAAGTCTTTGAATGAATGATTGAGTTTACAGCAAGAACAACGTCAGCCGAATCGTCAATAATTGCAGGTGTATTTCCCGCACCTACTCCTATAGCAGGCTTTCCGCTTGAATAAGCCGCCCTGACCATTCCCGGACCGCCTGTAGCAAGTATAATGTCTGCTTCACGCATTACAAGATTTGTCATATCAAGACTGGGTACGTCTATCCACGCAATTATATCTTTCGGAACTCCTGCCTCTACAGCCGCTTCAAGAACCGTTTTAGCCGCTTCAATTGTAGACTTCTTTGCCCTCGGGTGCGGACTTATTATAATACCGTTTCTTGTTTTGAGAGCAAGCAACGTCTTGAATATAGCCGTGGAAGTAGGGTTTGTGGTCGGAATTACTGCCGCAATAACGCCGATAGGTTCGGCTATTCTTTTAGTACCGTAAGCCTTGTTTTCCTCGATAACACCGCAGGTTTTTGTATATCTATACTTGTTATAAATGTACTCGGAAGCATAATGATTCTTAATCACTTTATCTTCAACTATTCCCATTCCTGTCTCCTCAACGGCAAGTTTCGCAAGGGAAATACGTTCCTTATTGACAGCAATCGCAGCCGCACGAAAAATCTTATCTACCTGCTCCTGACTATATGACGAAAAAACTTTCTGAGCTTTCCGTACACGTTCAATGGCTTTCTCAAGCTGTTCAACGCTGTCAACAATTTCATAGTTTCTGTTATCCATACTATTCCTCCAGTACATTTTAATTATGCAGAACAATTGTTATTTTTTTAACAACTATAACAATGCACAAAAATTTTATATTTATGTCATTTTTTATCTGCACTATGTATATTATAC
>CAMWGS010000238.1 GCA_947173865.1 uncultured Ruminococcus sp. | reverse complement strand
GAATTTTTGAAAAGGGATGATTACCATGAAAATCAAAAAAATTTTAGCACCATTGATAGCTGTTTCAATGGTTGCAGGTGCAATGCCGATATCAAATGTATCAGCATCAAACGACCCCAGAATCTATGTTGACATTCACTATGAAGATGACGGAGACATCAGAGCAGATGTCATGTTTGACAATCTTCCTGAACTTACTGCCGGCGGATTCCACATCAAGATAGGTGATGGTTGGAAATTAAAGTACAGGCGTACTGGTAAACCCGACTGTACCACTCATGGCTGCTATTCAGACGGACTCGCAAGCATAACTGCGGTCGAAGTTCAAAATTATGGACTATTCGTTTGCTTTTCTACAGACACAGGTGACGGCTATGATTTTAACGGAAGTTTCTGCTCAATTTATCTTGAAAAAACAGATAATTTCAGTCCCGATAATGCCGCAATAAATATAGAATGTATAAATGGTCCGAATACTCAGGACTGTTTAGTAGTGCATAACAAACAAAACATTATTACTTACGCTCTTGAAACTACTCCTACTATGGCACGGTGCATATGAATATAAAGTAGGCGACGTAAACAGTGACGGTTATGTAGACGCTGTTGACTGTAGTATGGTATGGTCAGCAACTAAAAACGGGGCATATTATGTTGATGATATAAAAAATACATATAAGTCCATTTTTCCTAAAGCTAAATGTGCCGCCGCACCCGATGCAAATCAGGACGGTTGGATTAATTATACTGATGGTGATGCTATTTTGCAATATTATGCAGATATGTCTTCCGAAAATGTAAACAGCACCAACATCGGAAAGATTGATATCTTTGAACTTTTTGACGATTAATATTTAAGGGGGTAAATTTATGAAAACAAAAAAACTATTATCTTTATTATCAGCAGGAATACTTGCTGTTTCGGCTGTCCCTATGGGTGCAAATGCCGAGTTTGTTATGGGCGACGTAAATCAGGATGGTGTATTCAATAATCTTGATATTGATATTATTTGGGATTTTTTTATGAATCATGACTCTACAGAAGAAGATGATGCATTTTTCAAGAAGTACGCTGACGCAAACAACGACGGTTTTGTTAACAATGAGGATATAAGATTAATTACTAAAATGTACACCGATTATGATGCAGAAGCACAAATGGGAGATATAAACCACGACGGTTATGTTGACTGTGTTGATGCTACTATGATTCTTGTTTACTATGCAGACCTTTCAACAAACAATTATGATGCATATACAGAAGAGGAACACGCAAACTTTAAAATGTACGGTAATGTATATGAAGATGAAAACGGATTCATTGATGCCGTAGATGCTACCGCAATTATGGCTTTCTACGTAGGAAACTCCACAGAGCTTATCGTAAAACCTAATAAATAAAAATCAAGGGCGGATTAATCTCCGCCCTTTTTTATTTTACTTGTTATTTTCCTTAATCATGTTATTGACCGCACTTGCCAGTGCCTTTACTGATGATGTAATAATATCATTGTCAATACCTGTTCCCCAGAAACTCTTACCGTCATTGTCAGTGATTTCAACATAAGAAACGGCTTTTGATGCAGAACCGATTTCGAGAGCGTGTTCGGTATAGGTGTTTATAGTATACTCAGCACCGATATATGAACGTATTGCATTACTTACAGCATCAAGACGACCGTTTCCCGACGCAGAAGAAGTTATGCTTTCACCGTTGTACTCAAAACTTACAGTTGCTTCAATTCCGTTTCTCTGTACAAAATGAGTTTCAGTAACATTAATCGGTGAAACTATATCAACATAGTTTGATTTGAATATTGAATAAACTTCGTCCGGCATAAGTTCCTTATGCTTGTGGTCGGATATGCCCTTTACGAGATAACCTACATTCTCACGCATCTTTTTAGGAAGATTATAACCGAATCTTGTTTCAAGAATATATCCGATTCCGCCTTTACCCGACTGACTGTTGATTCTGATAACGTCCGCAGAATATTCCCTGCCGACATCTGACGGGTCAAGAGGCAGATAAGGCACTGTCCAGTGTTCAGTGTTCTTTTCTTCACGCCATTTCATACCCTTTGCTATAGCGTCCTGATGTGAACCGCTGAAAGCCGCAAATACCAACGCTCCGCTATATGGCTGACGCTCGTTTACAGTCATTCTTGTAACACGGGTATAAAGTTCGGTAATTGACGGAATATCACTGAAATCAAGTTCAGGGTCAACACCCTGTGAATACATATTCATTGCAAGTGTAATTATATCAACATTACCTGTTCTCTCACCGTTTCCGAAAAGTGTACCTTCAACACGGTCAGCACCTGCAAGCAGTCCCATTTCAGTATCGGCAACGGCACAACCTCTGTCGTTATGAGGGTGGAGAGAAATAATGACATTCTCACGGTTGTTTATGTTTTCGCACATATACTCAACCTGATTTGCATAAATGTGAGGCATTGAAAGCTGAACGGTTACAGGAAGATTTATAATAACCTTGTCGTTTTCCGTCGGCTGCCATACGTCAATAACGGCATTGCAGACTTCGAGAGCGTACTCGGGTTCTGTACCTGTGAAACTTTCGGGCGAATACTCAAACTTGAAATTACCCTCGTACTTTTCGCGAAATTCCTTACAAAGCTTTGCACCAGTCACCGCAATTTCCTTTATTTCTTCCTTGCTTCTGCGGAAAACCTGTTCACGCTGTGCAAGGGACGTTGAATTATAGAGGTGAACTATTGCACTCTTACAGCCTTTGAGTGCTTCAAAAGTCTTTTCAATTATATGTTCTCTCGACTGTGTGAGAACCTGAATTGTAACATCGTCTGGAATGAGATTTTCTTCTATGAGAGTACGGCAGAAGTCATATTCCGTTTCGGAAGCTGCGGGGAAACCTACTTCAATTTCCTTGAAACCGATTCTTACAAGTTCCTTGAAAAACTCGATTTTTTCTTCAAGACTCATGGGAGTAATAAGTGCCTGATTGCCGTCCCTGAGGTCAACACTACACCACTGCGGTGCTTTTTCAATATAAGATTTCTGTGTCCACTTCATAGCAGTTTTCGGAGCTTCAAAAAACTGCCTTGTGTATTTCTGATAATTCTTCATAAAAAAATCCTCCTTAAAAAATAAAAGTCCCTCCCGTGCCACAGCACAGGAGAGACGAAAAAATTTCCGTGATACCACTCTCATTGACGTATAACAATACGCCCACTCGTCCGCATCATAAATAATGCGTATCTCTGTAACGTGAGAAAATCCGTTCAAACCTAATCACCGAAAAAACGGTTTTCAGCCGACTGCTCGGGGAGGAGTTATGACCTGAAATATTATGCTGTCTTTCACCACACAACAGCTCTCTGCAAAAATACAATCAGGCTTTGTTTCCCGTCACCGCATTTAATACTATATATTGCATTATATAATATTTTTTCGGATTTGTCAAGGGGTTTTGAAAATTTTTTTACTACTTTCTTGGCATTCTTGCAATAATTCTGCCTGCAAAGTCATTGAAGTTCTGAGTCTGGAGAATAACCCTGCCGGGACCTGTAAGTTTTGTAAGGAAAAGTCCCTCACCGCCGAAAAAGATGTTTCCGAGACCCTTGACCGTTTCTATTTCATAG
>CAMWGS010000237.1 GCA_947173865.1 uncultured Ruminococcus sp. | reverse complement strand
GTATTATTATATAAGGTGTCTGCGGAGTCATTCTCTTTTCAACACAGTCAACAAGTTTTGAAACGATGTTTTTTTCTCCTCTTATCTTGTCAATTGTTTTTGTGCCGTTGTCGGCGAACTCAATAATTGGTTTCAGTCCGAGAAGTTCACCAGCAAAAGCGGCTGCGGCTGAAATTCTTCCTGACTTTCTCGCATATTTCAGATTGTACGGAACGGCATAAATTGCACATACATCAAACCATTCTTCAAAATATGCCACAATGTCCTCAGCTTCCGCACCCTTGCGTATTTTCTTGACTGCCTCCATAATCGGATAACCGTAAAAAATAGTATAGCACTTTGAATCAAGGTTAAAAATTCTTATCTTGCCCTTTGCATCGGGATTGTTTTCAAAGAAGTCATTTTTTCCGATAATCGAATTATTGTAAGTTCCTGAACCCTGACTGTTTATTGATACGGAAATAATGTCGGTGTAACCCTGTTCATAGAGTTCCTTGTAAGTTTCTTCAAAGGTTACGGGGGATATCTGGGAATGTTTCGGAATTTCGTCAGTATGGAACATCATCTCGTAAACTTCCTGAGTTGACTTGTCAAAAATTTCCCTGAAACTCTCATCTCCGAGTGTAAGCGTAAAAGGAAGAACTGTTATTCCCAGTTCTTCAATAGTTTTCTTTTCAAGGTCACAGCATGAGTCGGTAACAATCATAATTTTACTCATTATTTTTCCTCCTTTACCAGTCGTATTTTGTAAGCCTGCCCTCACGTGAAAGGTCAGGATATTCCCATTGTCTGAGAACTTCATACACCGCTACGGCAACGGAATTTGAAAGATTAAGACTACGCAGTTTGTTTCTCATCGGTATTCTTACACAGTTGTCGGAATTGTTATGGAGAAGTTCTTCGGGAAGTCCCTTGTCCTCACGTCCGAAAACAAGATATGAATTATCGAGATATTCCGTATCACTGTGTACATTTCTGCCTTTTGTCGTAAAATAAAAAAAGTTTCCACCTTTGTTTTTTTCAAAGAAATCGTCCAAATCGTCATAATAAGTTATATCAAGCTTGTCCCAGTAATCAAGACCTGCACGTTTCAGATGCTTGTCAGTAATCTCAAAACCAAACGGTCTTACAAGATGAAGCCTTGCACCCGTTACCGCACAGGTTCGGGAAATATTTCCTGTATTCTGAGGAATCTGGGGTTCAACAAGAACAATGTTAAGATTATGCATTTTGTTTCACCATGTATAATATAAGATTTACGGCAGAAAATATGAATGTACCGAAATTATTTGGTAATCCGGCTTACCGTCAGCCGTAAGGACGGTATTTTCAAGGAGACTGATATGAATATGAAATCAATTGCAAAAGGTACGGCTGTAGGAGCAATAGCAGGTTTTGCGTGCTACGCTCTTTCTACAGCAACACCTATGAAAAAATACAGCATTAAAAAAGACGCAGGAAAAACACTAAAAGCCGCAGGTCATCTGCTTGACGATATAAAATCAGTTATTATGTAGCAGAGTTATTGCGTCGGTAACCGAGATAGCTTTCAAGAATTATAACTGCCGCCACAGCGTCAACAACAGCCTTACGCTTTTTACCTCTCGTATTGGTAACGTTAAGAACATTGTGTGCGGAAACGGTTGTACAACGTTCGTCCCAAAGTTTCACGGGACAGTCAACAAGCTTTGAAAGTTCTTCCGAAAATAAACGGCACTTCTCCGCTTTTTCGCCTATAGTTCCGTTCATATTCTTCGGATATCCGACCACTATTTCTTCCGCCCGCTGTTCTTTCGCAAGGACAGCGGTTTTTTCTATGCATTTATTGAAATCCTTTTCCGATATTACACATACGGGTGAAGCTATCATCTCGCTTTTTCCGCATACAGCTATTCCCGTTCTTGAATCACCGAAATCAACAGACATTATTATCATAATATTTCACCACGGTTTTACTGTACCAATAATATCACGTACAGAAGATATATTTTTATCGTCAAGAAATTCATTCATTTCATTGATGATTCTTACAGGTGCATAAGGGTCGGTAAATATTGCTGCACCTACCTGCACGGCACTTGCTCCTGCCATCATAAGCTCTATTGCGTCACGTCCGCTTGAAACTCCGCCCATGCCGATTACGGGAATATTTACAGCGTTTGCCACCTGCCATACCATTCTTACGGCTATCGGGAATACGGCAGGACCACTCATTCCTCCTACATTGTTCCTTAAAACAGGACGACCCGTGTTTATATCTATTCTCATACCTAGAAGTGTATTTATAAGTGAAACTGCGTCCGCACCTGCATCTTCAACGGCTTTTGCAATATCGGTTATACTTGTTACATTCGGTGAAAGTTTCACAACAAGCGGTTTTGTAGTTACTTTTTTTACCTGTCTTACTACTTCCGAAGCCATGTCACAACTTGTGCCGAATGCCGCACCGCCCTTCTTTACGTTCGGACATGATATATTCAGTTCAATCATATGAACGTCTGTAGGTTCGAGTTTTTCCGCAACCTGTACACATTCCTCAACTGTAGAACCTGCTATATTTGCAAGTATAACAGTATCTTTTTCAAGTAAATAAGGAAATTCCTTATTAATAAAATGGTCTATACCGGGATTCTGAAGTCCGACAGAATTAAGCATACCCGACGGTGTTTCGGCAATTCTCGGAGCAAGGTTTCCAGTACGACGATTAAGTGTAGTACCCTTTGTGGCGATACCTCCGAGATTTTCCAAAGGAAAAAGTTCTTCATACTCCCTGCCGTAGCCGAAAACTCCCGAAGCGGGAATTATGGGATTCTTAAAGTCAACACCACATATTTTTACAGATAAATCAGCCATTACCAAAGTACCTCCTCAGCATTGAAAACAGGACCGTCTTTGCAGACGTGTGCAAAATATTCCTCGTCATTTCTTACAGTACGGCACGCACAGCCAAGACAAGCACCTATTCCGCAAGCCATACGTTCCTCAAGTGAAATTTCACAGAAGATATTATTTTCCTTACAGATTTTTGCAATACCTTTCAGCATGGGCATAGGTCCGCACGCATAAACTGCGTCTATACCGCCTTTCTCGGCAAGTTCGGTGAAAGGCTGTGTTACAAAACCATGTATTCCAAGAGAACCGTCGTCGGTACAGAGAACAGTTTCCGCACCAGTCTTTTTAAAGTCGTCCTGTAAAATAACAGCGTCCGCACTTCTGAAACCCGAAATTGCAACGGCTTTTTCTCCGTAAACCTCAGCAAGCGGAAGCATTGGAGGTGTACCTATTCCGCCACCGATAAGAACGACTTTTTTAAAATCGGGATTCACTGTAAAACCGTGTCCGAGAGGTGCGAGCATATCAATAAGACTGCCTTCGTTAAGCTTTGCAATTTCGGCTGTTCCCTCTCCTCTTATCTCAAAGACAATACGGATTGTACCTTTTTTTCTGTCAATTCCACATATGGAAATAGGACGACGAAGTGTAAAATTTCCTGTTCTTATATGTACGAACTGTCCGGTAGTTGCAACTTCGGCAACTTCTGGACACGCTATTGTAAAGCTGTATATTTCACGTGCTAAAGCAGTTTTCTTTAATACTAAATATTTTCCCTGTGTATACTTCATTTTTACTC
>CAMWGS010000236.1 GCA_947173865.1 uncultured Ruminococcus sp. | reverse complement strand
ATTCTTTATAGAGAGAAAAAACTCTCTGCTCCTTTTTTCTTTTGTCTATATTATATCATTATAACAGAAAAAATACAAGGCTTTTCTGTTAATTTTATCTGCCGTTGAAGTGCATAAAATAATTCTTTTTATCATGAAATGTCAATAACAGACAATTCGGGACGGTTGAAAATTCTCGGAATGTAAATCATTCGCAAAGGTTTTGCAAGTCCACGACTTATAATGTGGGTACAGTTTCCATACTGATACTGACCCGTCGTATAGTTTGGAAAAAGTCCTTGGTCGGGAGCGTAAAGACCCTGTTCAAGAATAAAGGGAATCCGCCACTGACCGCCATGTGCATGACCCGAAAGAATAAGGTCAAATTTTTTCAGATTCGGGTCATAAGGTTCAAACTGTTCAGGCTGATGAAGAAGCAGAATGTTATAATAATCTGAATTAAGTTCATTTTCCAGATAATAATCAGGGTAATCAATAATACCATACACACGTATTTTCTGATTATTTATATCAAATTCCGTGAAGTCACCGTTCATAACGGGAATATCAAGTTTTCGGACTTCCTCAAAAAATTCTTCTTCATCTTTACGCATTTCTTCGTGGTTTCCTGCGGTATATGCACACGGATATTCTTCAGCGACCATTTTCATAAGTTTTAGCGAATTTTCAGTACCGCCCCAGCCGTCAATAACGTCACCGCCGAAAAGTACCAAATCGGGTTTTGATTTTTCAATCTTTTTAAATATTCCCGACTGGTCTTTCCCACCGAAAAAACAGTTGTGCAAATCAGAAATAAAGACTATTTTCAGACCGTTTATCTTTTCTGACTCAACGCTGTAATTTACGGGTTTAAGTGCAAATCCCCATGCATAAAGCAGTACAATAATTACAAGCACGACGGCAGATATTTTCAGTTTTTTCATTAATTTCCTCTCTGAGAAATAATGTCAATCATCTCGCCGACGTTCTTCATACCCGAAACTTCACGCATCTTGAAACGTATACCGAATTCGTCCTCAACTGCACCGATGAGGTTGATATGTTCGATACTGTCCCAGTCGTCGATATCGTTGGCGGTAGTTTTTTCAGTGATAACGATTGAATCGTCATCAAAAATGTCTCTGAAAACCTCTGTAAGTCTTTTAATTATTTCGTTCTTATTCATGACTGAACTCCTTTTCATTTACTTTGATTACGTGATTTTTGTTGGTGTATGATGTTATATCAAGACTCCATACGGAATCTCCGTTTTCGTTTTTGCTTTCGGGTGTGAAACCGAATGAGCCGAAAAGTTCCGAAACCATATTATTTTTAGGAGTCCTGTAATAATAACCCATGATTTTATCAATGCCACGCTCACGACACTTTTTTACAAGTTCGTCGAGCATTGCAAGCTCCATGTCCCTTTTGAGAACACGACAGCTCATAAGCCACAGTTCTATATGAAGTGTTGTATTTTCACAGCGTCCGATTACAACCGAAACAACACCGTTGTCACCGAACTTGTCGGAAAGTTGTCCGCAGAGTCTTATGTGGTCGGGACTTTTTGCGACTTCTGCCATTTCACTGCCTGAATAACGGCGTGTAGTAACATTGAACTGGTTGCTTTTGTTTGTAAGCTGGGTGATTCTTTGTAGATAAACGGGCAGAAAATCTGTTATACCTGCTTTCATATTAAGACTTAAAAGATAGTCTGTATAGTTCGTGAAACTTTTCTGCTGTGCGGTTCTTCTGGCGTTTGCGGCATACATTTCACTGCGGTGCAGGTCGTCTTTTGAAAGAGACGTTATCTCAAAGAAACCGCTTCTTGAAAGCTGATACATAGCGTCGCTTACTGAAGTAATGTTCACAACCGAAACATTCGGAAGCTGTGCCTCGACTATTGCACATTCTGCGGGATTGTCGTCCACAAAAACAAAGCTTTCGGCAAGCAGACCGATTTCATTAGCAGACTGTTCAATATTATGGTCTTTGTTGTCCCAGTTGGCTTTTACTGAAACGAAGTCGTCGGGTCTTAGTACACTGCTTGGGTGATTAAGTCCTAGCAGTGCATTTTCTTCGTCGTTTTTGGAGCAGACGGCAAGCAGTACACCATAATTTTTATAGCCTTTAAGAAAAGTCTGAAATTCACTGAAAGACTGTCCGACGGCAGTTTCAGGACCTATTTCAATACCTTCCTGCCCGTCGTCGCCTATCACACCGCCCCAGAGAGTGTTGTCAAGGTCGAGGTCAATGACTTTCTGATTCTTGCCGTAGACTGACTTTATTATACACGCCACACTGTATGCCAAATCAGGAATTACTTCCGCACGGACAGCGTACTTGTACAAAAACCATGCATCAGGGTCGTGCCATTTCGTGAGACCGATAACCGAAGAAAGATAATTTATATCGTTTATATAGAAACCGTTGTTGTTGCGTGCATAGTCAGAAAACATCACATTCATACGGTTTATGAAAGCACCTGTGCCTGAATATCCCCAGCCGTCGTAATTTCCTGAGTGACGGAATAACGGAAGTTCAAAATTGTTCTGAATAATCGGACACGAGAATTTTTTTACAAGATTAATCCACATCTGTTTGAAATATTCAAATTGTCCGTCAAGGCGTTCCTGAATCTGTTCAGGAGATTCAGAGGGACTTTCGGGGAGCATTGTGAGATTGCGTGATGTGGTATGGATATAGATTATGTCAGGTGAAAAGCTGTCGAGTTCGGGAGAACCAAAAACAGCATCCTCATAGAATTTATTGTATTCTGACTGATAGAACTCGGGTTCTATACCGAAATTCAGCAGGAAAAGTTCCATAGCAGAAACAACGTCGTCTGTTGTCGAACCGCCAAGCACGGCAATTTTCTTTTTTATACGGGCAGAGCCGTCAGCAAGAAGTTGTTTTTTTATTGCACGTCTTTTTCTGAGAATGGTTTTTGATTCAAACGGGAAAATAAGTTCTTTCATGAGAAAGCCTCCTTATTTGTTAAGATTTGCGGAAAGATGTTCACGGTTTACGCCTACTGCGGAGTATGTACACATTGCAAAGAGAACGTCAGTAGCTTCAACTTCGTTTATAAAGTTAACAGCATTGATGTCAAAATATCTCATATCACAGATATATATATTTTCAAATGAACTTGTAAGGAACGGCAGAATGGCATTTCCGTAGCTGTCCTTGAATATTACAAGATTACGTCCGTTTTTGCACTGTGTCTTGACGTGACGGATATTGTCGTCCATACCGAAAACGAGATAATAGCTTGAACTGTCGAGATTATCGGGATTTACAAATAATTCAGTTTCAACGGGGTCGGTGAAATATGTCGAATACTGTTCAACTTCAACTTCTTTTTCAGGCTCATAATATATGAACGGTTCAGGATTTTCAAGGAGAGTGGAACTCTTTGTGTAGCCGTACATAGTGCCGACGTATCCCGAAAGAACGTGTTTTGTGTATTCTGATATATCTGCAAAGTCAACGCCTGCTTCCTTTGCGAATTCTTCCGCCGCATAGTAAGCACCCAACGGCTGCCAGTGATGGTCTGTACGTGAATATATTGCTTCTTTTTTGTGACGTAACAAAGCGGTGTAAGCGTCAACATTAGTTACATTTTTAAGGTGTTTTTCTATAGAATCGAGG
>CAMWGS010000235.1 GCA_947173865.1 uncultured Ruminococcus sp. | reverse complement strand
GTGTAATACCTGTAAGAATCATAAGTGTAAAGTTTATACCTACAAAACAAAGTGCGGCAGTAGTGTTTTTTTGCTTGTTCATATAACCCGTGAGAAGTGCGGAAGCAGGAAGAAGCACCACAGACATTCCACATTCAACAGACGACAGAAACGCTCCGCAAGCCGTCAACGCTCCACACATCACTCCTCCCGTATGGCAATAGTAATACGCACCGAGAAGCGTGACTGTCGTTCCGAAAATAAGCCCGAGATTTATGTACGGAATACTTATCGAACACAACGAGGACGTTAAAATTGTATACACAACAGCATAAGCACAGCCCGTTGCGGTTGAAAAGTCAAGTACAAATTTTTTCCGCAGTCCAGAAATTATATATGCGGACGAATATGCTGTAAATCCTGCCAGTCCGCCGTAGAAGATATAGAATATAAGCTTGTACGGAATTTCACCTATCAGTGCGGAAACAGCCGTTCCTGCCACAAATATGCTTACAGCAGTAGTGACACCGTTTACTTTCGGGTCGTTCTTAGGTTCAAAAAACATTTTCGCTATTATAATAAGAACCATTGCAGTAATCTTTACTATATTCTTTCCTATATCATGACCTATTATACAGTGCAGGAGACTCCCCGTAAGAACAGCCGACGACGCAGGAAGTGTTAAAGCTCCTGCAATTGAGATGTCAGCAAAAGACGAAACCCCTGCCATATCTGTTCCCGAAAGTATAAAACCTGCTCCGAACGCTATGGCAAAAGCTCCTAAAGTTCCGACTGCACTGTTTTCATGGAATTTTTTTATTTTCTTCAAATTGTATCACCCTCAGACTTAAATATGAATAATATTATACAACTGTTTCAAAGGGAAAATTATCATATTAAGGAGAATGATACATGATAATTTGCTGTTATTATGTCATATTGTGCCGTATTGTGTCACTATTGTGAAAATCACTTCATTCCGCTTATAAATTCCTTTATGGCTTTGTCGGCGTTCATATAGCGTTCGTGAAATTCACTGGCTGAAATTCTCATTGCACCGTTTCCGAGAATAATAATCTGTTCCATACCGTCGGACGTAGCAACTCTTACACGATGATTTTCAGAAAGAGTGTGTGAAACCTTTTCAATATAGGTATCAGCCGTTTCGGACTCTTTTGTGTAGACAATATTTATATTGCAGTATTTTTCTTTATCACGGTGCTTGCCCTTTACTTTGTAAGCATCAAACACAAGAATAAGCTCACAACCAGTATAACCCTGATAATTACACATCATGTTTATCAGTTCGGCACGTGCGGAATCAAGATTTTCGTCAGCGATTTTTTTAAGTTCGTCCCACGAAAAAATAATATTATATCCGTCAACAATTAAATATTCCTTTCCGTCATAATTGTAATTTTTCACACGTTCATGATTTACAGAAACTGCTTTTGTCTTTTTGAAAGCTTTTCGTGGGTCATGTTTTATTTTACCGTAAGTCCTTTCAAAAATCGCCATAAGTTCCTCGTCGGAAACAGCTTCACGCACAAAACGCCGTGCATTTTCCCTTGCCGTTTCTTCGGAATCACGTTTTTCGGAAAGATATGACGGTATATGCATATGTTCATACACTTCATTCCATTTCACCACATAACCTGCTCCGTGAGAACAGAAAACGGAATCAGCACTGTTTTCAATATCGCCGTCACAGTCATATCCGATACTTTCTATAACTTCTTCGGAATTATGACATTCACGATAATCACCTGTTATGCATATGAGTCTGCCCCTACCGTGAGTGTAGCCTATGACTTCCGACTGGTATCCGTTCATTTCCGAAACAGGTGCAGTTCCACGTATAACAGACATACTTCCGACCGTTTCGGGTGCATTAAATTCCGCAGACATACGCTGTAAATCAGCAATTGCACGCCCCGTGTTTTCCGACGGTATTTCAAGTTCGTAATCGTAATAAGGTTCAAGAAGAATACTTTCCGCACTTCTTAGACCCTGTCTCACCGCCCTGTAAGTTGCCTGACGAAAATCACCGCCTTCCGTATGTTTAAGATGTGCCTTGCCTGAGACAAGAATGATTTTCATATCCGTCACAGGTGAACCCGTCAGAATACCCTTATGTGTTTTTTCCTCAAGATGAGTTAAAATAAGTCTCTGCCAGTTTCTGTCGAGAACGTCCTCACTGCACGCAGTTTCAAATTGCAGACCTCTCCCACGCTCCAGCGGTTCAAGTATGAGATGTACTTCCGCATAATGTCTGAGCGGTTCATAATGTCCCACACCCTCTGCGGTGTTTTTTATAGTCTCCTTATAAGTCACCGCACCGTCCTCAAAAGACACTTCATATCTGAATTTATGCAATATAATCTGTGTCAGCACTTCCGTCTGTACAGCACCCATAAGCTGTATATATATACTTCTGCTCTGTTCATTCCACAAAATATGCAACTGAGGGTCTTCGTCCTCCAAAAGACGCATATTTTTAAGTGCCTCATGAATATTTACTTCCGACGGGAAATTAACTTTATACGTCATTACAGGTTCAAGAAAAGCCCTGTCCGAGTTTTTCACATAACCTATTCCCTGCCCTGCATAAGTCCCGACAAGTCCCGTAACGGCACATACGTCACCTGCTTCCGCAAAATCTGCCGTGCGGAACTTCTCACCCGAATAAAATCTAACAGAACTTATTTTAGATGTGATTTTTTCACCGTCGGAATTTATATATTCAAGTTCTTCACGCATTTTCAGGATTCCGCCCATTATTTTCATATGTGTCAGACGATTTCCCTTGTCGTCGTATGAAATCTTATATACCTTTGCACCGAAATTTTCCTGATATTTCTTCTCTGATGTAAAACGGTCAAGGAGTGCAAGAAAACCGTCAACACCGTCCATACGGAGAGCAGAACCGAAATAACACGGAAAAATTCTTCTTTCCGATATTGCGTATATTATATCACTGTCGGAAAGTTCACCCGTATCAAGATACTTTTCCATGAGTTCATCACAGCATACAGCGGAATTTTCCTGTATTTCACCGTCACTGCCCGAAAAATCCGCACAGTTTTCAGAAAGATATTTCTGTATATTCTCAAGTACGGATTTTTTGTCCGCACCTGTCAAGTCCATTTTGTTTACAAATATGAAAACAGGTATTTCGTACTTACGCAGAAGTTTCCACAAAGTAGAAGTGTGGCTCTGTACGCCGTCTGTACCGCTTATAACAAGTACGGCATAGTCAAGGACACGCATGGTTCTTTCCGTTTCAGACGAAAAATCAACGTGTCCCGGTGTATCAAGCAGAAAAACACGAGTATTTCCCGTTGTGAACTCCGCCTGATGTGCAAAGATAGTTATTCCCCTGTCACGTTCCGTCAGATTTGTATCAAGCGACGAACTGCCGTTGTCAACACGTCCGAAAGTGCGTATTTTTCCTGTTTTATAGAGCATGGCTTCCGAAAGCGTTGTTTTGCCCGAATCGACGTGTGCCGTTATTCCGAGGGTTATTTTTTTCATAAAGCACCTCTTTCCGTTATAGATTATTTTCTGTCACTCAACTCCGTCGGTATGAATATAATATAAAAAAATATACGGAGGTGACTGATGAAACGCAGAAGAAGAAAATTTCCAAATCGTACACATAC
>CAMWGS010000234.1 GCA_947173865.1 uncultured Ruminococcus sp. | reverse complement strand
TTCATAATATGATTAATAAGGTGATTGTTATGAAGAATATCAGAAAAAAGCTTTTCCTTTATTTAAAAATTTTTATCCTTATTGTTACGGCGGCAATCTGTCTTGTAAAAACTGAAATAATAAACTGTGCTGTTTCGGACGCACTTGACAGATGTATAAATATCATAATACCGTCGCTTTATGCCATGATGATTATTTCGTCTCTGCTTATAAAGAGCGGAATAACAGGAATCATCTCAAAATTCACAGGCGGTGTCGGAAAAATTTTTTTCGGTATGGAAAAAATAGTTTTTCCTATGTTTACTTTCAGTATGTTTGCAGGTTATCCTGTCGGCACAAAAATGCTTTGTTTGGCATACGAAAACGGTCTTATAGAAAAGCGACGTGCGGAAATATTCTGCGGTCTGTGTTTCGGTGCAGGACCTGCTTTTATTTTCGGGTGTATTTCGGGACAGCTTTACGGAAGTTCATCCGCAGGAAATATAATTCTTGTTTCGGTAGTCGGTGCAAATATTATACTTGCACTTCTTGTGTCCCTATTTATGCGTAAAAAATGCAATTCAGAAAAAAGTACGTCTGAAATAAAGCTTTCAGCCGATATGATTACAGACTGTGTTATGAGCGGAGGACGTTCAATGGCGGACATATGTTTTATGGTAATTGCCTTTGCGGTTGTCACTGAAATCATGAATTATTTCGGTATAATATCAGCTGTCGGCGTAATGCTTTCAAAAATAACACATCTTGACGTAACGGAATCAGAACAATTGATAAGGGCTGTAATGGACGTAACCGCCGTAAACGGTTTTACATACGGAAATTATGCACTTCTGCCGTATCTGAGTTCACTTGTTTCTTTCGGCGGAATATGTGTTATTTTTCAGATTTCGGCTGTAACTTCGGGAAAACTTTCATTAAAGCCTCTTATTATCATGAGAACTGCGGCAGCCGTAATAAGTTTTTTCATATGCAGGATTATAACACCTTTTATGCTTTCGGACGAAGCTGTTTTCACATCTTCTTTGAACGTCCGTACACATCAGGCACATTCTCCCGTACCGTCAGTAATGCTTATTATTATGACTTTTGTTCTGTTCTGCGAATATGAAAAAATCAAAACTTTAAGACAGGAGTGATGTTATGTTTGGCAGAATTACCGATAAAACTCTTGAGACTTTTTATCTGACTCCCCTTATTCATATGGATGGCAACAAAGAATTATTAATAGAAAACTGTCGCAGAATAGAAGAATACAGTGAAGTTTTCATGCGTCTGATTTCAGGAAAACTCTGTATAAATATATGGGGAAACGGTCTAAGGGCGTACGACTTCAATAAAGACGGTCTGATGATAAGCGGAAAGATTTCACAGATAGAATTTACAGAAAGGAACGGCAGACAAGATGAAAAATCAGATAAAAGGCTGTGTGAAGATTAACGCTAAAGGAAAAAATCTGTATAAATTCATAAATGCACTGCACAACAGTGAAACAAACTGCTTTGCACAGTATTGTAAAAATGATGTTTTCTATGCCGAAGTTTATCGCCGTGACCTGAAAAAAATAAGTCCTATAGCGGAAGAACTCGGTATAGAACTTACAAGTTTCGAGTATGATACTATTTCGTCAACGGCTATCCGTCACCGTCGACGTTTCGGAATAGCAGCAGGACTGATTCTTGTACTTATGGCATCACTTTATTTCTCACGTATAGTAATGACCATAGAAATTCAGGGCAATTCAAAAGTCAGTGACCATGCCATTCTTTCCGCACTCGAAGAACTAAATATAAAACAGGGTACACCTATTAAGGACATAAATTTTCCGTACTGTGAAAACGAACTGCGTCTTATGGTTGACGGAGTTGCGTGGGCAGGTATGCATATAACGGGAAACCGTGTTGTTGTCGAGGTTACGGAGCTTGTCGAAAAACCTGAAATGATTAATGAACGTATGCCCTGTAATGTGGTTTCAGGACACGATGCTTACATAACTTATACCTCTGTCCATGACGGACAGCTTATGCACAAAGTCGGTGACTATGTTCCGAAAGGTACTCTGATTATAAGCGGAGTGACAAAGGACGAAACAGGTCATGTAAATATACATCACGCTATGGGCAAAATCACAGGCACTTACACAGAAACCGTAACTTTTGAGGAAAATTACACCATAACAAAATACAATCCCACAGGAAAAACTTCCGACGAAAAATGGCTTAAACTTTTCAGCCTGAAAATACCTCTTTTTTTCGGTAAAAACGAATACAAGAACTTCAATTCGGAAGAAAATTCAAAATACATAAGTCTTTTCGGAAAAAAACTGCCCATAGGTATTATAAAAAATAAAATCACTGAAACCGAATTAAGTGAAACCACTTTCAGCGATGAGGAGGTTTCGGAAAGAATCATGCAGAAAGTTTACCTTTATGAAAAAAATTTCCTCAGCGAAGATGTGACGATTCTTGACCGTACAATAGAAACCGAAAAAAAAGAAAACTCCCTCGTCTATACTGTTACGTATAAGCTTGAGGGAGATATAGGAGTACAAAAAGAAATATATGTAAAATAGTTTTTATTGTTTTATAAAAAGCTGACGCAGTAACACCATATCAAAAGCATTGACAATGCCGTCACTGTTCATATCTGAGGACTTAAACTGCTTTTCGGTGAAACTTTCTAAAGATAAAAGATACTTCTGTAAAAGAATTATATCAGATGTATCAATTAAATTATCCGAATTTATATCACCTTTAATAACGTCTCCTACTGTAAAAGTCACGTTGCTTTCAGCCGACTTTCCCACAACGTTGCACGCATTAAGACAGAATCTATAACTTCCCTCAGGAAGATTTTCTGTATATTCAGTACTTTCATACGGTTCTATACTATCGTACAATTCGTCATCACGATAAACCGAAACCGAATAATAATCTGTATTTTCTACAGAATCCCATGTTATTCTCACGGGTTCGTCAACAGGAAACAGATTTTTTTCAACTGATAACTGCGGAACGTCGGGAACTTCTGTAACGGGTGGTGTTGTGTCACTGATTAAAGCGTACCAGTCAACATTTGTATTTCCACTGCACATTTTTTCAGCAGACACCCAGCCGTCAGGCTCTAAACCTCTTGTACTACTGACAGCACTTTCAATTACATGATATGTATTGCTTATTTCATCATATCCTGTAACAGCCATAAGGTGACCATATACATGAATAGTGGCAACACCGCCGTTTTTCAGATGATTTACAAGCCTTTGGTCAGTTATCCTGCCATAATAATGACCGTCAATCCTGAAATTAAAGAGTTCGCCGTATCCCGACTCTACTGTATTATAAAATGAAAGATAATACATTCCGCCGTTTCCGGGCTGATAAGAACCGTTATCAACCGCCCACGCCGCAATATTTACAGCATCTATTGCATTGTCATTAAGTGCATAAATCGCATTGCAGAAAGAAAAAATACCACAGCCCGATATATACATACTATTCTGAGTAAGGGCATATTTGGTAAATATTACATTCTGCCACTTTTCTTCATACTGGTTGTAAAGCCTTCCCGCCGCCGCATTTCCTGCAAAACGTTCAGCAGGAATATAAAGCAAAATCGCAAATGATATAACCAGTGCCGTAATTATACTTAATAATCGA
>CAMWGS010000233.1 GCA_947173865.1 uncultured Ruminococcus sp. | reverse complement strand
TTAATGAATATGTCTGTTTTTATTTTATTATGACAGAAAATTCTTTCTGTTTTATACAATATGCCGAATTATTGGTTTTTATGGTTTTTTCTGATATATTCAACTTGACAATGTGGTGTTTTTGTGATAGAATTTTGAAAGAATATTTTTATTTTATACGGAGGTTATATATTATGGCATTTTGCTCAAACTGCGGAAAAGTAATTCCCGACGGCATGATTTGTGATTGTCAAATGCAGGAACAAAACAGCAACCCACCTGCTCCGAAAGGCAACAATAAAAAACAGCTTGTAGTTATAGGAATATCGGCTGTTACTTTAATCGTTGTACTCTGCCTTATCATCTCATCTTTAGGCGGAGGATACAAAGACCCTATAAAAGACCTTGTAAAAGGCTTCAACAAAAATGACTGTGAAAAAATCCTTGAGGCTACAATGACAAAAGATTATTTAAAGGAACTGAAGGAAGATATTAAGGACGAGGACGAAAAGTGGAAAGACTTTGTAGACGAAATGAATGATTATCTTGAAGAATCAAAAGAGGACCTCGAAGATGATTACGGAAAAAATGTAAAGCTTTCTGTAAAGTTCCTTGATAAGAAAGACGTAAAAAAATCCGATATGAAAAAAATCGAAGAACGATATGACGATTATTTTGACGCAGAAGTAAAAAAAGCTTACAAAGTTAAAATTGAAATGGAAATCAAGGGCAAAGATGATGAGGACTCTGAAAAAGGCTGGCTCTATGTAGTAAATATAAAGGGCGACGGCTGGAAAGTTTCAACATATGACGACGAAAGCGGTCTGACCGATTTGTTTGATTTCTAAAATTAAAATGCTGTCCGAAAAAGACAGCATTTTTTTATTTTTTTGAACATTCGGAACATCTGCCATAAAAGACAGTCTGTGACGGGTCAATCTGAAATCCATGATGTTCAAAAATATGACGGTTTATATCAAGGAGACGCTCGCAGTTAAGATGGATAAGCTGTCCGCACATCATACACTTAAGGTGAAAATGCTCATGACATTCCTTGCGGTCGTCTATATACTGATAGCAAGCTCCCGTTTTTCCGTCAAAATTATACCGTCTGACCATTCCGCCCTCAACAAGCTTATCAAGCTGACGGTATATTGTTGCAGTTCCGACAGGTGTTCCCTCTGCTGTAAGAAACGCACTTATTTCCTGTACATTTGTATGTTTATCCTTATTTTTCACAAGATAGTCAAGCAGTTTTTCCTTTTGTCTTGTCTTATATCCCGAATCCTGTTTCATATTCCCCTCCGAAATGAGAATGACTTTCAATTTCACATTTTATCATGTTATTATAATTTTGTCAATAGTATATATGTATTTTTTCCGTTGATTTAAAATTTTGTTTTATTATACAGCAATATACACAAATAATATTAATCTTTCTGTGAAAGCCATTGACATTCAGCTTTGTATTATGTATAATATTATAGGTGAAAAGAATTATAATACGAAATGTTAAAAACATTTCGGAAAAGGAGTACAAAATGGCTACAAAAAAAGTTTTGAATGTCGGAAAAATAATGGTGCTTGCAGGTGCGGTAATCATACTGATAATGGTCGCATTTCTTTGCGGATATTTCCTGAAAGAAACACATGACAAAAAAACATCTTCAAATATACCCGTTCCGCAGACTACCATGATGGCAAATGAAGTTATTCCTGCTACAACCGCCGAAATAACTACTACAACTATTTCCGAAACAACAACTACTTCCACAACAACAACAGTCTCAGGTACTGTTACAAACGCTCTTACAGTAAGAGGTGACGGAGAATTTCAGGAATATGTTATAAAGCTCGCAAACCCCGAACTTAATATATATTCAGAACCGTCATATAACAGCATGGTTCTTGATGTTATCACAGACAGAGGAAGCTATATTATCACAAAAGAAGTCGTTGACGACGACGGAAACAAATGGGGACTTCTTGAAACTGATACAGGCTGGATTAATCTCATAGACGCAAGAAAAGCAGACCCAAATGACCCTACATACAACATACTTAATAATAATAACGACAATGATAATAATGATAACGACGAAAATAACCAGAACAATAATAACAATCAAACCAACAATTCAAACAATAACATTAACATCGGCGGTAACGGTGGCCTTACGGGAGTAGACGCAGACGGCGACGGCTGGGACGACGGCTGGAATCCTGATGCATGGTGTCCTTACTGCGGTTACGACTCATATTACAATAACGCTGACGGAAATTATTACTGTTCACAGGGACACGTATGGAGCTATTAATTTAATATATTAAGGGAATGATGTTCTCCCTTGTTTGCGAAAACTAAACCGCTTTCAAAAAGCTGATGACTTCTGCCTTTACGCATAAGTTGTCAGCTTTTTTATTTATATATTCTAATATAAGGAGGATTTTTATGCTTATTTCACTCGCACTTATTTTTCTTGTCGGACTTTTTATGGCGGACATATTCAACGCTCTCAAACTTCCGAAAATAATAGGTATGCTCTTAACAGGCATTGTAACAGGTCCGTTTGTTCTCGACCTGCTTGACCCGTCTGTACTTGAAATATCGTCGGAATTACGCCGAATAGCACTGATTATAATTCTGATAAAGGCAGGACTTTCGCTTAATCTTTCCGACCTTAAAAAAGTCGGCAGACCTGCGTTAATGATGTCATTTGTTCCTGCCTGTCTTGAAATAACAGGATATGTTATATTCGCACCTTTACTGCTCGGACTTACAAGAACCGAATCCGCTGTAATGGGTGCGGTACTGAGTGCGGTTTCTCCTGCTGTTGTAGTACCAAGAATGGTCAGTCTGATTGAAGAAAAAACAGGTACAAAAAAAGGTATTCCACAGATGATTCTTGCAGGAGCTTCATGTGACGATATTTTTGTAATCGTACTTTTCTCCGCTTTCGTAACTATGGAACAGGGCGGAACAATAAATATATCCGACTTTCTTGATATACCCGTTTCAATGATTACGGGTGTTGTTCTCGGAATAACCGCAGGTATTATTCTCAGTATTATTTTCAAGGTGAAAACAGCCTCCGTCATAAAAACCGTGATTATGCTGTCCGTTGCATTTATGCTGATTACCGCAGAAGATGCTCTGAAAAAATATATAGCTGTTTCGGGACTGATTGCTGTTGTTGCAATGGCGTGTACAGTAAAAATCAAGGGACATTCGGTGGAACTTTCCGAAAAATTCGGAAAACTATGGATACCGTCAGAAATAATGCTGTTTGTTCTTGTCGGGGCGACAGTTGACATACGTTACACTATGACGGCAGGAATAAATGCGGTTATCATGATTTTTATTGCACTCTTATTTCGCACAGTTGGTGTTCTGCTCTGTACCGTCAGAACAAAACTCAACACAAAAGAACGTCTTTTCTGTGTGATAGCGTATCTTCCAAAAGCAACCGTTCAAGCGGCTATCGGTTCAGTACCACTTTCACTCGGACTCCCCTGCGGAAAAATAGTACTTTCGGTTGCGGTTCTCGCAATTATAATTACCGCTCCGCTCGGTGGTGTCGGAATTGACATGACAAAGGGACGTTTTCTCGAAAAAGAACAAATTCAGAAGTAAATTAAAATTATTTATATCGGGAGGAAATTATGAATATAAAATATATACACGAACCTACAGACT
>CAMWGS010000232.1 GCA_947173865.1 uncultured Ruminococcus sp. | reverse complement strand
GGAAACTATTACAGGTGAGGAATTTATGGATATCCTCAATAAAGAATCAGTCGGCATTGCATAATTTGCATTATTCAACAAAAAATCCCGTGAAAATTACCGTTTTCATGGGATTTTTACCGTTTTCTGCTACGGTACTTGACTAAAAGGCAATAATATGCGATAATATCTATATTATATACGAAAGAGAGTTTTTTTATTATGAAAAAATACATTCTTACTTTTCTTATTTCAATGGTTCCTATTGTGGAACTCAGAGGCGGTGTGCCGTTCGGTATCGGTTTCGGAATACCCTGGTATAAGGCACTTCCGTTATGTATGATTGGCAACATGATACCTGTACCGTTTATATTTCTTTTTGCAAGAAAAATTCTTGAATGGGGTAAGGACAAGAAATTTATCGGCAAGTTCTTTACATGGTGTCTTGAAAAAGGAAGCAGGGGCGGTGAAAAGCTTCAGGAAAAAGCAGGAAAGGGTATGTTTCTCGCACTGCTTCTTTTCGTGGGAATCCCACTCCCCGGCACAGGTGCGTGGACAGGCACTCTTGCAGCAAGTTTCCTCAAACTCGACTTCAAAAAAAGCGTTATTGCCGTACTCTGCGGTGTACTGCTAGCAGGTGTTATAATGACAGTAGTGAGTCTACTCGGTTTTTCAGCATTCACATAATTTAACAAAATAATTAAAAAGGAGATTTTACCATGAAAATCAAATTTCCAAAGGACAAAAAGAAGAAACGCAACCTTATTATAACAATCGTTGTATTGCTTCTTATTATCGGCTCATGTGGAAACAACAGCAAAAATTCCGACGAGGAAAAAAGTTCTGATTCAGACAGTTCAAAAATTACAGAAACTTACGAAGAAACCACTACAACCCAAACGGAAAAGACTACCGAAACTACTACAACTACAAACACAACATCAAAAACCACAACCAAAACAACTACTGTTACTGATTCCGTAACAACAACTACTACTATTATTACAGAACCTGCTCCGACTGAACCTGTACAGCCTGTTGAAACAGCACCGCCCGCACCTGTTGAACCTGTGGTAAATACCATACACTTCATTTTAAATATGGAATCAAACTGTGTTCACGCTAATGCCGACTGTTCTGCCGCTCAAAGTATCGCACCCGAAAATTACAACGAAATTGATATAGCAAGTGACCAACTCGCAAACTATAACGGTATTTACTGGGCTTGCGGAAAATGTTCAAAAAAATATTCAGACTCACTGCCGAAATTCTGATAAACAAAAACAACGGACTTTTTCAGTCCGTTATTTTTTTGAACCTGTTTGACCCAATCTGAATATAATACAGTGTGCGGAGAACATCTGCACGGTGTTCTCCGTAAATAAATTAAAGGAGGACTTATATGAATCTGAATCTGTTCGACGATATGGACGGTCTTATTCTCCGTGAACGTGAAAATTCCCTCAATTCACCCGACACTTACACAAAACCCGTCCGTCCGCCTCAGAATAACAACAGCATTAACAATAATATGTCACGTTTTCCTCAGAATGCCCCTCTTGCCATGGCGTATGTACCGTTTCAGGAATGGGGAGAGGTATACACCGACGAAGAAGCTTTCCCGATAGGTACGCTTTTTCCAGAACTGAATTTCCCTTTCAGGAGAGGAGCGGGAGAAAATGAATGAACGTCAGATACTTTTCAATAAAATACAGAAATACAGTTTTGCTATAAAAGAACTTAATCTCTACCTCGATACACACCCCGACTGTCGTCGTGCATTGGCTCTGTTCAATAAATACAACGCTTTGCTTAAAGATGCCGAAGCAGAATTTAACAGCCGTTTCGGTCCGATTACTCCGCTACAGACAAACGATACTCAGCACTGGTCATGGATTGACGAACCTTGGCCGTGGGAAAGGGGATAAACTATGTGGCAGTATGAGAAAAAACTTCAATATCCCGTAAATATAAAAAATCCCAATCCAAAGCTTGCACAGTTTATAATTACTCAGCTCGGAGGTCCTGACGGTGAATTATCGGCTTCTCTAAGGTATCTTAACCAAAGATATGTCATGCCGTATTCTGAGGTAAAAGGAATTCTCACAGATATAGGTACGGAAGAACTGGCACACGTCGAAATGATTTCCGCTATCATATATCAGCTCACAAGAAACCTCTCGATTGACCAGATTAAAGAAAGCGGATTTGACACCTATTTTGTTGACCATACAACAGGCATTTATCCTGTTGCTGCGTCGGGGACACCTTTCACAGCAGCGTATTTCCAGTGCAAAGGCGACGTTATTACAGACCTGCACGAAGATATGGCAGCCGAACAGAAAGCCCGTACAACTTATGACAATATTCTTCGTATGGCAGATGACCCCGATGTCCGTGACCCTATCCGTTTTCTGAGACAGCGTGAAGTAGTTCACTATCAGCGTTTCGGTGAGGCGCTCCGAATAACACAGGATAATCTCAATTCAAAGAATTTCTACGCCTGCAACCCTGCTTTTGACGCAAACTGCGGAAGAAGAAGATAATCAACTGTAAAAGGGACTTTTTTCGGAAAGTCCCCATACATATAAGTTTTCACGGGATAACTGAATATTATTGACATAAATAAAGATATGATGTATAATTTTATCAGAATAACAATAAAGGAAAGGAAATTTATATGATTTCTGACAACAAAAAATTAATATCGCTCATTATGTCGATGACTGTACTTTCTGTGGTTGTCTCATGTTCGTCCACACCTCAGCACAATATAGATTCTTCTGTCACTGAAAACAACAGTGAGAAATTTTCGGACATTTCCGAAGAAACCACAACCAAATTTACAGAAGAATTTACTACGGAATCACCTACCGAACCGCTGAAAACAGTAACAAAAGGCAATATATACGATGCAAAAGGCAATCTGTTAATGTATACGGAAAAAAATGCGGACGGTTCAGAAAAAAGAAAAGTTGCCGAAGAATACGCCATACCGCTTGCCAACATAATAACGGAGATGTCCGACGGATATGACCTCAGATTCAACGAAATACTGAGTACTTCCGAAAACGAATCGGAAGAAATCGGAAAATCAATTCAGCTGACTATTGATGCTGACGTACAGAACGCAGTATATAATTATATGGAAAGTGCGAACATTATCGGTTCAGCGGTGATTATGAGAACAGACGGTTCAATTCTCTCACAGGTTTCATATCCGTCATACGACCCCGCAACTGTTGAAAAAAACGAGTACAACGAAGAACTTGCGTGGGGAGAATGCGGAAACAAGGCTTTTCAGAACTTTGAACCGGGTTCATGTTTCAAGATAATGTCGGAAGTCATTTCGGATAAACACGGCGTATATTCTGTATGGGACGAGGGCGAATGGACTGACGACGGTGCAACAATTGTCAACTGGGACCATGACACAAACTCATATTATCCAATGGAAAGAAGCCTCTATTCCGCTTTCACAAATTCCAGCAACATATTTTTTGCAAAATCATTTGACCAGATAGGAAAAGACGACGTTCTGAAAGACCTTGACGAAATTTTCCATTTTGTTACGGACATTCAGTGCGATTTCGGTGATATTCAGAACAATATTGAAATTACCTGCAATGACGATTTAAGACGAAGTGCTTTTGGTCAGTCGTATATACTTACCTGTCCTATATATCTTGCCACACTCGGACGTGAAGCGG
>CAMWGS010000231.1 GCA_947173865.1 uncultured Ruminococcus sp. | reverse complement strand
CTTTACAGTCTGCTTGAAAAATTGTCATTATAGTTATTAACCGATAAATAGACAATTTTTGTAAATATTACTTTTTTCGCTGTTTTGTAACCGTTTTTTTATTAGATTTGTCTTGACTTTTCTGAAATTATGAGTTATAATTACTACAGTACATATTTCACGACTTTATCCTCGGGGGCGTAAAGGTTTCGACGGGGGTCTTGAAGTGTGATAAGCGAGCGGAGCTTGGTATAATCTCCTTAAACTGTGCCACGTTTAAATATAAACGCTAGAAATAATATTACAGTTACTAGAAATAGTGTACTGGTAGCTGCTTAAGTCAGCTACTGTCCTGTGATTGAGTACCACGGCTTTCATCTGGGCATCGATTAGTGGTGAACGATTCTGCGGTGTGTCCGTACCGCTGAATTGTATTCGGACTACTCTGCGTTTCAGCCCGATTATCGGCGGTCTTTCAGGGGAAACTTAATAGGTAATATACGCTCGTAGAAAGTTGCATGGACAGGTTTTCGGACAGGGGTTCAATTCCCCTCGCCTCCACCATAACCAAAAACCGCTGTATTTCGGTAAAATCCGATTTACAGCGGTTTTTGGTTATGTCCTAAACTACAAAATATTGTAGAAAAACACAAAATTTTGTGCTGAAAAACAATATTTTGTGAATGAAGTCGACACGAAAGCGACACGGAGCAGGTTAAAAAAAGCGGAGGTACAAACCTCCGTTTTTTAAATAGTTTCAATTTTATTCAGAGTCGCATTGTAAAGTTTCGGGTTGACAATCTGCAAAGTTGTCATAAGTTCGTCAATAACACTGAATACAGCTTTTTCTTTCTTGTCCCTTATGGCTGTAAAGAACTCGCTTTCACCATACTGCTCCGTTATATATTCACGTGAAATTGGTTCTGTATCTGAAATTTTTGAACCGTACAAATGGTCGTATACGGCATAGAATGTAGCGAGTTTCTCACAGCTCTGATATGAGGACTGTAGCTTAACACGCAAAACGTCAAAAATTCACACGCAGAATATCAAAAATGAGCCTAAAAATTTACAGAACGTAAAAATTGTAAAAAAATCCTTAAAAAACCGTGGGACACACGGGGTTAGCTCGCTTATGCTGTAATCAATGGATTACTCGGACGAGAAGCCCTCGCCTCTATGAGTAGCATAGGCGGTGGGAGTATGTCACCTCCAGAAATATTCCTTCCATAGTTTCTGTCTTATCTGTGGAAATTCCTTCTTCAACAGTCGGCTGATTGTACTCTTGTAAGTGCATAACCAATCGTGAAGTTTCTGTCTGATTTCAACAGGAGGGGCAACAATTGAAATTATCAGAAAATATATAGAAAGTCAAGGTGAAAAACATTGAAAGCAAATAAAGCCTACAAATTCAGAATATATCCAAACTCGGAGCAAAAAATTTTGTTTGCCAAAACTTTCGGTTGTGTAAGATTTATTTACAATAAAATGTTATCTGATAAAATCAATCATTATCGTCAACTACCGTTACTGAAAACTTATAAAAAGTTATAAAGTAAACTTTTATGTTTCATTCCTTGTTCAACGTGTCCGCTTTTGATAAAATCTACTCACGTTTGGTATAACACTCCGAAGGCTTAAATTCCCCACTAACGTATGGGTACATATCAACAGCATTTGTTTCAGCTATGCTGTCAATCCATATCGCATTAAATTCACACTTGCCTGAAAATCCCTGTCAATTGTGTTGTGACATTCGGGACATATATAGATACGTTCTGAAAGTTTCAAATCTTTCTTCACATATCCACAGCAGGAACATAATTTACTTGACGGATAATATCTGTCAGCTGTTATAAACTCAATGTTATTCCAACTGCATTTATACTGTATCTGTCTGTAAAATTCATAGAAACACTGTTCCTGTACTGCTTGAGCAAGATGTTTATTCTTCATCATTCCCTTTACATTCAAATCTTCCAGAACAATAAACTTTGGTTTTCGGTTTACTATTTCAGAAGTGGTCTGATGCAGGTAATGATGACGAATATCTGTCAGTCTGCGGGTAATTTTTAAAAGTTTCTTTTCACTTTTTACAATATTGCGTGTTTTACAGTAACATTCTCCTTTCTTGTTTTCTGAATATTTTTCAGATATTCTGCGTTGCAATCTACGCTTTTTCTTCTTTAGTTTTCTGACTTTTGCGGTCTTGTTGATATTTCTGTAAACTTTTTTATCAGAACAAATCGCCAAATCTTTAATACCTATGTCAATTCCGATACCCTGATTTTTAGGCTGTTCTGTGTATTCCTCACATTCAATTCCAACAGATATAAACCAGTTTATTCCGTCAAAAGTTATTCTCGGATTGGAATACTTCGCATTGACAGGGATTCTTCCATATTCAGAAAGTTTTACAAGATTAAATTTCTGCTTGTTTCTTTTCCTGCTTGTTGTAAGTTTTTCCAGTCTTACATGAGTTTCCGTAAATTCAATCTTAGATGTATCAGCATAAAAACCTGGTCTTGATTTTCTTCTGCTTTTGAATTTCGGAAACTCTGCAATGCCTTTGAAGAAGTTCTGATATGCCTTTACAGCATCTTTTATTGCCTGTTTCGGAATATTGTTGCTGTAATTATTCAGCCATTTATATTCTTCTTCCGATTTCAAAACAGTGAAGATTCTTCTTAAATCACAATCAGAAATGAATTTATTTCCTGATTCATAATTTTTCTTTTCGTAATCCAATGCCCAGTTATATGCAAATCTTGCAAGTCCTGCACAGGCAAACAATTTTGTTTTCTGCTTGTTATTCGGACAGAGCATTACTTTTATGGTTTTAATCATTTTCTGTAAGCTCCTTTATCATTTCCTTTGCCTTATTTGCACGTTTTCCTTGCAATTTACAACTGAATACAGTAATAATCTGTACTAAGTCTTCTACAAGTTCTTCCTGTTCCGTTCTTTCTGTCGTGTCAACAATTTCAATCTCACAATCATACAGTTCAGCAATGTATTCAATCAGTTCAAAAGCAAATCTTGTCAGTCTGTCTTTGTAAAGCACAACTACTTTTGAAATACTTCTGTTTGCCATACCTTTTATCAGTTCCTGCAAGCCTTTACGCTTATAATTGATTCCCGAACCTATATCTGATATGATTTCAAACGGTTTACCCTGTGCAAGCAGATATACTCTCATATTCTCTTTTTGCCGTTCCAAATCGTCTTTTTGTTTCGGTGAACTGACACGACAATAACCTACCGTTTTACCTTGCTTTTTTACAGGCTTATTCAATATTTGATTCAGGTCGTCTTCTGAATAATAACGATAACCGTTAGGACTTGTGTGATGCGGTTTCAGCTTTCCCGATTTGTCCCAGTTTCTTAAAGTCTGTGCTGTTACTCCAAGAATTTCTGTCATTTCATGTATAGTGTAATATTTCATTCTATCACCTCTATACATAATCATAACACATTTTAATATAAAAGTCAACAGCATATTTATAACTTTTTATAATTTTTCTTCAACTGTTAAAAACCTCTTTTCACTAAACATATTATATCATATTTTTTAGTGATTATCAAGAGGATAACATAAATTTTGAAAGGAGGAGTGCGGCATTCCTCCCCGACCTAAGAGGTCGGGGTATCCTGCCGCAATTTAGATGAAAGAGTTATATGTTTCAAGTAATGGAACATCAGCAAATTATCAATCTGCATAATTTCACATACACGAAAATGCAGATATGTAGGTG
>CAMWGS010000230.1 GCA_947173865.1 uncultured Ruminococcus sp. | reverse complement strand
TCATAAGGTCTTGTCTTTTTTTCATTTGAGTTTCCAAGGTCGTCAATAGTCATATTGAAATTTTCCGACAGTTCCTCGTTGAGTGTTTCAAGATTTTCAAGCGAAAGATAAACAGATGCCTCCTGTTGTTTATCAGTAATCTGTCTCAGACAACGCATTGTAGCCTGTAATACAAATACTTTCGATTCAGGACTGCGGAACATTGCAACAGCAAAGAGTGAACGGCAGTTCCAGCCCTCTTTGCCTTTGGCGACTAAAAGAATAAATCTTTTTTTACTTCCGGCTGTACCCACGACATCAAGGTTTTTAAAATCACGAATATCTTCACTTTTTGTAATACTTGTATCTCCGACATTAACAAGAATTGATTCTCTTGAAATGCCTAACTCATCACAAACTTTTTCAACAGCTGGGAGTACCTCATCGGTCAATTCCTCAACTCTTGCAGCAAATATAGCCATTTTTGCTGGAAGTCCTTCATATGTATTTTCGCCGTATCTCTGCCAGAAATCATTGAATGAGTTACGGATAAAATCATCACTCTTGAAATTTTCTGCACCTCTGAGATACTCCGCACGTTTCAGATAACTGTTTGAAATTGCCTTTTTCAAGCCGTAAGAATAAACAACTTCAGGAAGTATTCTGTTTTTGACATATGGTGTACCTGTATAGTTATAGCAGGCAACAACAGCTGTACCGTTCCGCTGTAACTCGCTTGCAAGAAGATTGATAGTCATTCTGAGACTTGTATCCGATTTCCCTTTGAGTGAATTTTTAAGTTTTGTGCCGAAAAGATGATGTGCCTCGTCAACATAAATTCCAATCTGATGTAGTCTGCATAATTTCTTGTAACGCTGGTTAAAAATCAAATCATCATCACTTAAATTGTCTTGTCCGTAAATTTCGGCAAGTGCCTCGCCGATAATTGACATTTGACCATCACTTTTTGACATTGAAAAAAGTTTCGTTCCTGCACTGCTGGGAGTGTGCTTTTTCTTGACGATTATTTTCTGATTATTTGAAATAATGATATTAAAATCCGAATCGTCAAGAGTGTTCAGCGTTGTGCCGGTATCTTCAAGAAAATGCACTTTGATATTTGCATCTAAAACACGTGCGTATTCAGGCGGTACAACAAGTGTTTTGTCCATTGTTATTATTTCACGCAAAGATTCCAGAACGGTCGTATCAGGAGCGAAAACAAGTGCATTATGACAGAAACGCTTGTCCTTTGGATTCTTATTCGCAACAAGAAATTCATAGAAAATGCAGGTCGCCATAAGAACAGTTTTTCCAAGTCCCATAGTAAGTGCGTAGATATAGTTAGGGTAGCTTTCCCTGACTTTTTTCATTTCCTTGAAAAGTGCCTGATGCTTTTCCGCACCTGCTCTTTCAAACGTCATCTGACCGTCCTTTAAAGTTCTGTCTCTGTAAAAAGAATCATCAGCGAAAAAACCTTTTTTGTCCATATAGTCCTTGAAAATTTCCGAAATGTCCTTGTTATCGAAAAATTCCTTTATAAAGACGTACATTTCCAGTGCTTCAAACTGTGGCTCACGGAGGTAAGCATTCGGATTTATTTTCCTGTCGTTGTAATTCAGAAATTTTTTCGTAAGGTCGGAATAATTACGCTTGATTTTTCCTTTGTTATAATTATAGTAGTCTTGCAGAATTTCAAAAAAAGCATAGTCAAGCGTTAAATCTTGTTTTTTTGCCATTTATTTCACCTCGATTTCAAGCGATTCTGAAAGCAAATCAGTAATTTTTATTCTTATTGTTCCGGCAGTTTCGGGAATTTCATACTCGCCCTTTACAAGTTCATTTTTACCCGGAATATCCGTTACAGCAGGCGACAAAACTGCACCGTCATAATTGAAATCAACCATGATACTTTCAACAAGCTGTTTCCAGTCCTCAACATACGAATCTTTCTGTAAAGAGAGTTTCTGCATTAGATTCATGGGATAAAATTCTTTTATAATCAGCCTGTTTCCCTCACGGACTGCAACCGCCTCCGCCTCACGTTTGAGTTGTAAATCTGCCTTATCTTTGAGAATATCGACGATTGAAATATCAATGTTGAATCCTGTTGTTTCAGCCGTAAAATGTGCCTTTAAATCAGGTTCATGACCCATGCAGACAAGCGTAATTCTCTCAACAGGTTCACCCGGATAGTCATTTTTACGCTGTTCAAAAGTCTTATAGGGAAGATTTGCGATAAGTTCGGCAAGGTCTGCCTTTGTGGCAATGTGATTAACAGGTAAAATTTTTACCATTCTTCCGTCAAGTTCTCCGTCATAGACGTTTGAGTTTTCAAATTTCTGAATTTCGAGAGCCTCAATTATCAGGTCACGAGCCTCAACAGGATTACGGAAAAAGTCATAATTATTGACATTGTAAACCTCAAAACCCGTGTAATAAGTCGGATTATCCTGCTCCAATGTCTGCTGTGCGGAATCGAGTTTTTCAGCGATACCAATAAGGCGTTTTGTAGTCGTCTGAATAGCACCTAAATTTATATCCGCTCCGATAAAACGTCTGCCAAGTTTCATAGCGACCGCCTGAGTTGTGCCACTGCCCATAAAGCAGTCAAATATGATGTCACCGGGTTTAGAAGATGCTTCAATAATAAGTTCCAAAATTCGAGACGGCTTTTGTGTCGGATACCCTACATTTTCTGTACTTGTTTTACGAGTTACAGACGTTTGACAAATGTTTAACACATCTTCTTCCCAAACGGTATCTAAGTATTTATCATAAAATTCATCATATATAATTTTTCCTTCTGCATCTCTTGCAACCTTAAGAGTTTTAGTTGTGCCATCCCACACCACTCTATTACGCTTTACAGGTTTATCTAATGGTACTTTTACTCTTTCATAATAGCAATCAGGGTTTTTTGAATAAAATAAAATATTATCGTGTTTTTTGGGCAATGATGTCGTAGCATTGCCTTGCATGTAATCTGCATAATGCCAAATTATTTCATTACGGAAATTACTTGCTCCAAAAACCTCATCCATTAATAAACGAAGATGAGCGGATTTGTGCCAATCACAGTGTACATAAATACTTCCTTTTTCTGACAAAAGTTCTTTTAAAAGGATAAATCTTTCATACATAAACTGCAAATATTCGTCATTAATCCAAATATCGCCGTATTGCTTATCTTCAAAAGCAAGGCTGTCGCTTGTGGCAGTTCCTATGCCTTTTATGCTTATCTTCTTTTTGTAGTCGGCTTTACTGTCAAAAGGCGGGTCAATATAGATAAGGTCTATTTTGCCACGGAATTCTTTCAGCATATGGCTCATAACCTGCAAATTATCGCCCCAGAAAATCTTATTTATCCAGCCGTCAACGTCCGTGCCGTAAGTCTCTTTTAACTGTGCCGGAAAATACATCGTTGACTTAAAAGGACGTTTTCCCGTCCAGCGTAATTCCGGAAATCCCTTTATTGTAGGTCTTTCGGAGAATTTATACTCACCGTTTTCGTCAAAAATCATCTGTCCGTCCATAATTATTTCCTCCTTATATTCGTGCAATAATGCCTGAAATCGCAGTTTTCGCACGTCTGTTGTTTGATTGCTTTTGTGTGGAAGTCTTTCGCCTGAATTTTGGCGACAATCCCGTCAAATTCCTGTATCGTCCTTGCTATCGAATCGGCGTTTTTCCTGAATGTGACAGTGGGAATTTCATTTTCCGCACCCGTGTAGTAGAGGGGCATTTTACTTACAGTCACACCCATTTTTTCCTCCACAAGATGTGCATA
>CAMWGS010000229.1 GCA_947173865.1 uncultured Ruminococcus sp. | reverse complement strand
CAATTTCAGTTGAGGATAATGCCGACGCAAGTGGCGGAAAGTCTCTCAGAATGGAAGATGACGGTACAATTACTCTTGATTTTAATGTTGAAAAAGCAGGAATGTATAATGTAATGATTTACTGCGGAGGCATAGGAGGTGCTAAACAGCAGAATCTCAAAATAAACGGCGTTTCACAGGGTGCTATAGGTGTACCTGAAAGTGACGGTTTTGAAGCTGTCAAAGTTTCGTCTGTAAAGCTTAATGAAGGCGAAAATACTCTTGTTATCGAAAAATCATGGGGTTGGTCTAATTTTGACTACATGACTGTTGAAGAAGCGGTTCTTGCTCCTATCAAAGCAACTCAGACTACTCCCGTTGACGCTGATGCTACTGCCGAAACTAAAAACCTTATGGCATACTTTGCAAGCGTCTATGGTAATCATATTATTTCAGGTCAGCAGGAAATATATAATTATGGTCCTCCTCAGTTTGAATATGAATTTGAATATCTCAATGATTTGACTGGTCACTACCCTGCTATAAGAGGTTTTGACTATGGTAACTTCTGTTGTCCGGCTTTTGGCAGTGACGACGGTTCTACAGAGCGTATCATTGACTGGGTAAAGAATAGAAATGGTATTGCTACAGCTTCATTCCACCTTAATGTGCCTACAGATATGGCAAGCTATACAAGCGGTTCCAAAATAGACTTTTCACAGACTACATACAGCGAAAAAACAGATTTTTCACCCTCTAAGGCTATCGTTGAGGGTACTAAAGAAAATCTTTACTATATGGAAGCCCTGACAACTCTTGCAAAAGAGTTCAAAAAACTTGAGGCTGAGGGCGTACCTGTACTTTGGAGACCTCTCCACGAAGCCGAAGGCGGCGGCGGTGAAGAAGCTTCATGGTTCTGGTGGGGCAGAGAAGGTTCAAAAGCTTACAAGGATTTATGGAAATTTACTTACAAGACTCTTACCGAGGATTTCGGCTGTCATAATCTTATATGGGAATGGAACAGCTATAATTTTGATACTTCTGCTGACTGGTATCCCGGTGACGAATATGTTGATATTATCGGTTATGATAAGTATAACTGTACACAGTACCTTGAAGAAAATAACTGGGAGCCTTCACTTTCACACAATGACAGTGCAATAAGTCCTGTTTTCTATGGAATTATGGAAAAATATAACAGTGCAAAAATGGTCGCAATGGCTGAAAATGACTGTTTCTCTACTGTAGGAAATCTTACAGGCGAAAAGGCCGGCTGGCTCTACTTCTGTACATGGTATGACGGTGGCAGTGACAACATAAACTTCCTTACTAACCCTATTTTCAATACAAAGGAAGATACTATAGAAATGTATCAGAGCGAATACTGTATTACCCTTGACGAACTTCCCGCAGACCTCTATTCAAATGAAGTCAAGCCTCCGCAGTCAACTACAACAGCCTCCGGCGACAACTCTACTACCACAACAACTACTACAACTACTACAACTCAGTCAGGCGATTTTACTTTCAAGTTAAAGAAATATACCGTTGATATGAAAGACGGTTTCGGTGATACCCTTACTATCGAAATAAAGGGTGCTTCCGGAGCTTCAATCGGTGGTGCATTCGGTTATAGCAACGGTCCTACTCCTGACGACTGGGTAAATATTGAATGGAAAGGCAATGCCGATAGAGACGGTAAGCTTGTGATAGAAATTGATACATCAGAAGTACCTGAAGATGTTAAAAAGGGTGAAATTCAGATTTGGTGGTCCAATGTAATGGAACCGGGAGATAAAGAACCTAGGGATGTGGATTGTGACCTTATTTCATATAATGGAAATAAAATTGGTGAATCTGATGTAGCTTACGGCGACGCAGACGAAAGCGGAAAAGTAAATATTAATGATGCTGTACTTATAATGCAGTCAATTGCAAATCCCGACAAATATAAACTGACTGAACAGGGTAAGGCTAATGCAGACGTTGTTGACAATGGCAGTGGTATTACCAGTGCAGATGCTCTTGCTATTCAGTATATTCAATCAAAAACAATTACTACAGATGCATTTCCTCTTACAGCAGCAGAGCTTGACGCTTTAGATGCTGAATAATAAAAGTTAAGGGACACATATGTGTCCCTTTCTTTGATTAGGCGTTATTTTTTCTGAATTCTATGAAATCTTCATAAGTTCCCTGACGGTCTATACAGCCTTCGGGTGTTATTTCGATTATACGGTTTGCGGTGGTCTGTAGAATTTCGTGGTCATGAGACGCAAGAAGTACAACACCTTTGAAGTTTATCAGGCTGTTGTTTACTGCTGTGATACTTTCAAGGTCAAGGTGGTTTGTCGGACGGTCAAGAATGAGGGCGTTTGAACCGAAAAGCATCATTCTTGAAAACATACAGCGTACTTTTTCACCGCCTGAAAGGACGTTGACAGCTTTGTATACATCGTCTCCCGAGAATAACATTCTTCCGAGAAAACCTCTCAGGTATGTTTCTGTTTCGTCCTTTACGGAATACTGTCTTATCCATTCAAGAATAGAAAGGTTGCAGTCGTTGAAATATTCCGAGTTGTCAACAGGCATATATGATGTGGTTACGGAAACACCCCACTTGAATGAACCCGAGTCAGCCTGTTCTTCTTCCATAAGAATCTTGAAAAGCATGGTTATTGCCTGTTCACTTTCACCGATAAAAGCAACTTTGTCGTTGCGACCGAGGGTGAAGCTTACGTTATTCAGAAGCTTTACACCGTCAACGGTTTTTGAGAGTCCGTCAACCTGTAAAATATCCTTTCCAAGTTCTCTGTCCATTTCAAATCCGATAAAGGGATAACGTCTGCTTGATGCAGGGAGTTCCTCAACAGTAAGTTTTTCTATAAGTTTACGGCGTGATGTTGCCTGATTTGATTTTGACTTGTTGGCGGAAAATCTTGCGATAAAGTCTTTGAGTTCTTTTATTTTTTCTTCATTCTTCTTGTTCTGCTGTTTAATCATACGCTGAATCATCTGACTTGACTCATACCAGAATTCATAGTTTCCGACATACATTTTTATTTTATTGTAATCTATGTCAACAATGTGGGTACATACGTTATTGAGGAAATGACGGTCATGCGATACTACAATTACAGTACCGAAGTATTCGGACAGGAACTGTTCAAGCCACTTTACAGCATCAATATCAAGATGGTTTGTAGGTTCGTCAAGAAGAATGATGTCAGGATTTCCGAAAAGAGCCTGAGCAAGCAGGATTTTTACTTTTTCGTTACCTGAAAGTAACGACATCTGAGAATAAAGTATATCTTCAGGCAGACCGAGACCCTGAATAAGCTTTGAAGCGTCAGACTCAGCTTCCCAGCCGTTGAGTTCTGCAAACTCTCCTTCAAGTTCTGCAGCCTTTTCACCGTCCGCGTCTGTAAAATCTTCTTTTGCATAGAGTGCATCTTTTTCCTGCATGATTTCATAAAGTCGAGCGTTTCCCATTATGACGGTATCGAGGACTGTATATTCATCATAAGCAAAATGGTCCTGTTTGAGAACGCTCAGACGTTCTTCTTTCGGTATCACAACCTCACCCGAAGATGCTTCAAGTTCACCGCAGAGAACACGCAGAAATGTTGATTTTCCCGCACCGTTTGCACCTATAACACCGTAACAGTTGCCGTTTGTAAATTTAAGGTTTACGTTCTTGAAAAGAAATGAACCTCCGAACTGTACGCTTACATCATTTACTGTAATCAATTTTCTATACCTCCGTTTTATAATTACGAACGGTTTAATTATAACATATTTCATAAAATATGTA
>CAMWGS010000228.1 GCA_947173865.1 uncultured Ruminococcus sp. | reverse complement strand
AAAAAACGATTGGGTAAATTATGTAGTTTTAATGGACGACGATTTACAGCTCCCTCCAGATTTTCTTCCAGATATTTATAAATATGTAATAGACGGAGAATATGACTGTGCAACAACAAGGCGTGTAAACCGAAAGGGCGAATCCAAAGTCCGTTCATGGTTCGCAATGAAATTCTATCAGATAATGAACAAGATTTCTCAGACGGAAATTGTTGACGGTGCTCAGGATTTCCGATTCATGACAAGACAGATGGTTGATGCTATTCTTGATATGTCGGAATACAACCGTTTTTCAAAAGGCATTTTCAGCTGGGTCGGCTTCAATGTAAGGTATATTCCATATGAAAACGTTGAACGTCCGGCAGGTACTACTTCATGGTCATTCTGGGGACTTTTCAAATATTCCCTTGAGGGAATAATGGCATTCTCGACAGCACCGCTTGCAATATCGTCACTGCTCGGAATAATAAGCTGTATTATTTCATTTATCCTTATAATAATAACAGTCATCAAAACTCTTGCTTTCGGCGAAAGTGTGGACGGATATCCCACCACAATATGCGTGATTTTCATGCTCAGCGGATTACAGCTTTTCTGCACGGGAATACTCGGACAGTATCTTTCAAAAACCTATCTTGAAACAAAAAACCGTCCGATTTATATCGCAAAGGAAACGGACGAGCTTTACCGCAGAAAAAAGCAGGAGTCCGAAAACAAAGACGAGAACAGTTCTCAGTCCACCGAATAACTGCGGAGGGGGTGCGGACTTCTGAACAAACAGACAAGATTTATAGTTTCCGCACTTTTCATAGTCATTATACTGCTTGCCGTTGCTATCAGAAAATTTTATTCCGATACAACTCAGAGTGCAGGAAACAGCAGTTTACAGCCATACACAATCAGCAGTCTTGCTTCCGATTCTTCGGGAAACAGGATTTTCAGGGAAAACAGCGGACTTTTCGGCATTATAGACAGCAATGACAGAATTATTGTAGCTCCTGAATGGCTTGACCTTAAATTCACTGACGGAAGTCTTTGTATAGCAAAACAGCGAATAGACGGAAATCTTCTCAGCGGTTGTATTGACTATGAGGGAAATATATCCGTTCCCTTTATATATCAGAATATAGAATATCATAAGGAAGAGGGTTTTCCGTTTTATATCGCCGAATCAGCAAAAGATAATTCACGTGTGATATATGACAGCCGTTTTGTACCGTGTTTTACAAGGTCATGGGAAAGCTACTGTCTCTCGGACGGCGAAATCACACTTAAAACAAACAGCGGAACTTATGAATATGCCATAAGTCAGGACGGTTTCCGACTTAAATCGGCGGAAGTAATCGGAAAGATAATGGAACGCAGTTATGTTCTCAGCATATACAGTAGGATACTTCTTTCAAAATTAAGCGTATCCATGATTGAAAAAATGGCGGAAGATACTGAAAAATATATTGAGTTCGCATATACGGGAAACGACGAAATTCTTTCCGATATAACAAACGGCGGACGTTCCGCATTTACACAGCTTTTTCCCGACGACCACAAGATTCTTTCAAAAAAACTGCTGAATATTTCCGAAATATTCATATATTCCATAAGGTCAGACGACAATATACCACACTATGCAATATCAGTCACTGCCGATACGGAAATAGAATATTCCGACGAGGCAAGCGGTAAAAATACCCTGACCGATGAATATACGGCAGTTATAGAGTTCAGCGGATATTCCGAAAACGACCTCACGGCAGTTTCGGGGAGCTTTACTCTGGAAGAACCTGAATATCCACAGGCGGAAGAAGAAACAGAAAACACTTCTGAAAATGAAGTAGCCTAACCGAATACATGATTATATTGATGAAAAGGAGTTTTTAATTATGTCAAAGAAAGTAGCAGTTATAATGGGAAGCAACAGCGATTTTCCTGTTGTAAAGTCAGCCCTTGCAGAACTGAAAAAATACGGAGTTGAATTTGAATGCCGTGTAATGTCAGCACACCGTACACCCGTTGAAGCGTGTGAATTTGCAGACAAGGCAAAGGAAAACGGCTTCGGTGTAATCATATGTGCAGCAGGAATGGCAGCACATCTTGCGGGAGTAATCGCAGGTCACACAACACTGCCCGTTATTGGTATTCCAATGAAGTCAACAGTGCTGGAGGGCATGGACGCACTTCTTGCAACAGTCATGATGCCCCCCGGAGTACCTGTAGCAACAGTAGGCATAAACGGTGCAAAGAATGCGGGTATTCTCGCAGTTCAGATGCTTGCAATTTCAGACGAGGAACTTGCTCAGAAACTGGCAGACGAAAAAGTAAAGATGGCTGAAGGTGTTCGTCAGAAAGATATTGAATTACAGGAGGAAATCAAAAATGTTTGAGAAAAAGGAAAAGAAAGCTAAACGCTTTGTTATCAAGGAAGAACAGGGACTTGGTATGATAGGAGCAATACAGATTATTGTTGATACTGTTACAGGTGTTAATTATTTAAATACTGTCGGCACATCAATTACAGGAATCACTCCTCTTCTTGACAGCAAGGGAAACATAATCATTGACGAAATTTTAGATAAATAACCGCTTACCTGTCCTACAAAAAGGACTTGTATATATTTCATATAATTCTCAGGAGGAATTTAAAAATGGAAAACATTGTTAAACAGGAACAGCTCTATGAGGGCAAGGCTAAGAAAGTATATGCCACAAACGACCCCGACATCGTAATTGTTGATTACAAGGACGATGCAACCGCTTTCAACGGCGAAAAGAAAGGCACAATCTCCGGCAAGGGCGTTGTCAACAACAGAATGACAAACTTCATGTTCAAGATGCTCGAAAAGGAAGGCGTTCCCACACATCTCGTAGAGGAAATCAGCGACCGTGAAACTATTGTCAAGAAAGTTTCAATCGTTCCGCTTGAGGTTATTGTAAGAAACGTTGCAGCAGGTTCTTTCTCAAAGAGAATGGGCGTTGAAGAGGGCAGACAGCTTCTCACTCCTATTCTTGAATTCAGCTACAAGAACGACGACCTCGGTGACCCGTTCATAAACGACTATTACGCACTTGCTCTCGGTCTTGCTACAAAGGAAGAAATCGACACAATCGCAAAATATGCATTTAAGGTTAACGAATTTATGGTTAACTTCTTCAAGGGTCTCAACATCGACCTTATCGACTTCAAGATTGAATTCGGCAAGACTTCCGACGGCACTATTATCCTCGCTGACGAAATTTCACCTGATACCTGTCGTTTCTGGGACAGCACAACTCACGAAAAGCTCGACAAAGACCGTTTCCGTCGTGATATGGGCGGTGTTGAAGAAGCATATCAGGAAATCATGAAGAGACTGATGGGAGAATAATTCTATGGGTGGATTTTTTGGTGCAGCTTCCAAAAACGACTGCGTTACAGATGTATTTTTCGGAACAGATTACCACTCACATTTAGGCACAAGACGTGGCGGTATGACCGCATATTCCGAGGAACTTGGCTTTCAGAGAAGTATTCACAGTATTGAAAACTCACCTTTCAGAACAAAATTTGAAAACGATGTTGTAAAAATGCGTGGCAAGCTCTGTATAGGCAGTATCAGCGATACAGACCCCCAGCCGATTCTTGTACGTTCAAAACTTGGACTTTATGCCGTATGTTCGGTAGGTATAATAAGAAACGCTGAAGCACTCGTTGACGAACTTCTTGAAAACGGCTGTGCAAACTTTGAAACCATGAGCAGCGGAAGCATAAACTCAGGTGACTTAATCGGTGCTTTGATTGCACAGAAAGATTCATTTGTTGACGGCATACGTTATGCAC
>CAMWGS010000227.1 GCA_947173865.1 uncultured Ruminococcus sp. | reverse complement strand
GGTCATAATCTATATAAGGACTGATTTTATTATCTTCCATATTGGCTCCTGTTTATTTTTTCTTTGATGCAAAAAGCTTCTCTAAATCGTCGTTACTCAGGTCAGTGTCATTTTTATTGGAACTGTCAGTATTTTTCAGAACTTTGGCACATTCCGAAACGACTTGCCTGTTTATTCCTTTATCACTGTAATCGGCTATTATTCCGCTTATTCTGCCCATTTCGTTGGTCGAAAATTCGTCGGCAAGCAGTGACAGCGAAAATATACAGTCTGCTTTGAGATGTTTAAGAACAGCAGTATATACTTTTTTGTAAAAAGGAGTTACAAAGAATTCGGGTGGGATTTCCTTTTCAATGTCCTGATAATCTTCGGGACGTTTGAGCAGGAAGTATATTATATTTTCTTCGGCACTTGCTTCCTTTCGGAATTTTACCGCTTCGGGATTTATGTTGTCATTTTTTCGTGTTACTTCTGAAACCGTTGAACGCCATGCATTTTTCTTTTCGGTATTCTGTGATTTCCGCAGAATATCATTTATATGGATTTTCAGTGTATCGGCAGAAATACCGCATTTCTGTGCCGTTCGGGAAATATATACTTCACGTTCAAGTCTGTTTTCGATTCCCGCAAGCACATATGAAACCTTTTTCAGTAATTCCACACGTCCTGATTCTGACGAAAGGTCAAGACCGTTTTCACACTTGTCCAGCATAAAATTTGTAGCGTCGTAAGAACTTTCAAGCAACATTCTGAAACGGTCACGTCCGAATTTTTTTATATATTCGTCAGGGTCTTTAGCACCTTCCATGCGGATAACGGTTGTCCGTACACCGACTTCAGAAAAATGGTTTATAGCTTTCTGAGCGGCATTCTGCCCTGCACTGTCGTTGTCGTACGCAATAATAACGTGGTCGGCATAGTGACTTATAAGGCGAGCCTGTTCGGGAGTTATGGCAGTACCAAGAGTGGCAACGGCGTTTTCAAAGCCTGCCTGATTCACGGCTATAACGTCCATATATCCCTCACAGAGAATTATACTTTTTGTGTCGGAATTTTTTGCAAAGTTCATTGAAAAGAGGTTTGAACCTTTGTCGAATACGGGAGTTTTGGCGGTGTTGAGATATTTAGGAACTGAGTTGTCAAGCACACGTCCGCCGAAACCTATTATATTTCCTTTAAGGTCTGAAATTGGAAACATTACTCTTTTTCTGAACATATCGTATATATTTCCGTTTTTCTGTGAACATCCGCCAAGCCATGCGTCAGCTATTTCGTCGTCGGTATATCCTTTTGAACGCAGAAGATTTACAAGGCTGTCCCATGAATCAGGAGCATAACCCAAACCGTATTTTTTTATGGTTGCAGGTGAAAGACTGCGGTCGGCAAAATATTTGATTCCCGACTTATCATTACCTTTTACAAGGTTTGTATAGAAAAAATTTGCGGAAATACGATTCATTTCATATATACGTGTTTTTCTCTGAGCGTACTGACTGTTATATGAATAGGAATTCTGAGGCATTTCCACACCCGAACGCTGTGCAAGAAGTCTGACAGCTTCCATAAAATCGAGATTTTCGATTTTCATTATGAAAGTTATAACGTCACCGCCTGCCCCACAGCCGAAACAGTGAAAAGTCTGAGTATCTGTAAAAACGGTACATGACGGTGTTTTTTCCGAGTGAAACGGACATGAACAGAGATAATTTCTGCCACGTTTCTGAATGTTCACATAAGAACTCATTACGGTTTCAATCGGGTTGGCATTACGCAGATTATAAAGAAATTCGTCGTTTCGGGGCATATTCAATCCCTCCGTTATTTCGAGAATTTTGGTATAAAAATTTCGGTGTAGATATCAACCGCATATTTGTCACTCATGCCTGAAATATAGTCGCACACCGCACGGTCTGCATCTGTTCTGTGCATTATTCTGCGGTATTCTTCGGGAAGTCTGTCTGTATTTTCTCTGAAATACGAATAGAGCTTTTTAATAAGCATTTCGGCTTTCTGATTCTCCTGTTTTGCACTGCTTCCCGTGTATACTTTTTCAAACATGAAATTTTTTAATTTGTCGTGTGCCTGTCGTACTGACGGCTCAAAATCTATGTTTTCGTGTCCGTGTCTGATTACTGAGAAAATAAGCGACGTAATTCTTTCGGATTTGCTTTTTCCAAGAATTTCTACACAGTCGGACGGCAGGTCGCTTTCGTTTAAAATTTCTGCACATACAGCGTCCTCAATGTCATGGTTTATATAGGCGATTGTGTCGGCAAGACGGACAATATTTCCTTCTCCTGTAGATGATATGCGGTTGGTATGGCACGCTATTCCGTTTTTGACCGCAAAAGTCAGGTTAAGACCACTGCCGTCCTTTTCGATTATTTCTGCAACTCTCACACTTTGCAGATAGTGTCTGAAACCATAGGGACATATTTCGTTGAGTACCGTTTCACCGAAGTGACCGAAAGGGGAGTGCCCAAAATCGTGACCAAGTGCAATGGCTTCTGTCAAATCTTCATTCATACGCATACAACGGGAAATAGTCCTTGCAATCTGCGAGACTTCAAGTGTATGGGTGAGACGGGTTCTGTAGTGGTCACTTTTAGGTGAAAGAAAAACCTGAGTTTTACGCTTTAAACGGCGGAACGCCTTACAGTGAAGAATCCTATCACGGTCACGCTGGAAATCCGTACGGTACGGACATTTTTCTTCTGTCCTTGTACGTTTTGTCATTTTTTTGTCGGTGCTTTTACAGGCGTATTCACTCAGAATTGAAACCTCTGTGTTTTCTGTCTGTTCACGTAAAGTCATGAAAAATCACCTCTTGTTTTACATTGCGACAGATGAAAAGTCCTGATACATTTCACCGCAGTCATCAACAGAAACCACACCGTTTGTTATTTCGGTAAGTTCCTTTCGGAGTGCGTCAAGTTTTTCATTCAGCACAAGAATTTCAAGTGTAACGTCACTTCCGACGTCCGAAGAAATTGTTATTGTGGCGAAAACGGGCAGTATATGTGAAATTTTTCCGTACATTCCGTAGTCTGTTTTTATTTTAAGGCGATGACACATACACATATTCATTATTTTTGCGGAATCACAGGCAATTGAAACGGCGTGTGAATAAGCTCTCACAAGACCACCTCCACCGAGAAGAATTCCGCCGAAATACCGTGTTACAACGGCACAAACGTCCGTCAGACCTCTTTTTTTCAGAACGTCAAGCACAGGTACTCCCGCTGTTCCCTGAGGTTCACCGTCGTCGGAATATCGGGAAATATTGTCATTACGCAGAATATATGCATAGACGTTGTGCTTTGCCTTGTGGTGTTCCGAACGTACGGAATTTATAAAATCAACAGCTTCTTCACTTGTTTTCACGGGGATAAGATAACATATAAATTCCGAACGTTTTTCTATGAAAGAAGCCCTGACGGGTTCAGAAACAGTAAAATAATTCATTATAATAATTGTCCTTTTTTATACGCAAAAAGCCGGTCAGGAAAGACCGGCTGTATAACTTACTTGTCCATATTGAAACGCTTCTTGAATCTGTCAACACGTCCGCCTGTATCAACGAGCTTCTGCTTGCCGGTATAGAACGGGTGGCACTTGGAACAAATTTCAACCTTGATATTTTCCTTTGTGGACATAGTTTCAATTACGTTACCGCAATGGCAGGTAATTGTAGTCTTGACGAAGTTAGGATGGATTCCCTCTTTCACGATTGTCACCTCTTTCAGATACTATTTGCAGACGACAGCCCATCAGTTACTTTAGACAGTAGTGTCAAATCACATTACATTAATATATTC
>CAMWGS010000226.1 GCA_947173865.1 uncultured Ruminococcus sp. | reverse complement strand
TTTTCGGCGTTAAAAATTTATTGTGAAATAACTCTTGTATTATGAAACAAAATTTATCAGACGAAATGAATATGACAGAAGGGCCTTTACTGAAAAAAATCATTCTTTATACACTGCCAATCATTCTTACGGGAGTATTACAGCTTTTGTTTAATGCTGCCGATTTGGTAGTGGTAGGACGGTTTGGTTCGGATACTTCTGTTGCGTCAGTCGGAGCAACGAGTTCTATAATTACTCTGATTACCAATCTTTTTATAGGACTTTCTGTCGGAGCCGGTGTAGCCGTTGCACACGGTCTCGGAGCAGGAAAATCCGATGAAGTCCACAAAACAGTACATACGGCTATACCGACGGCACTTGTCAGCGGAGTTATACTTACTGTTATAGGAATATGCGGTTCACGATTTTTTCTTGAATTAATGGATACTCCTGACGACGTTATTAATCTTTCGGCAACGTACATGAAAATATATTTTATCGGAATAACTTCAAGTATGATTTATAACTTCGGTTCGGCAATACTCAGAGCAGGTGGCGATACAAAAAGTCCACTGATATATCTTACTGTTGCAGGTATAGTAAACGTGATACTTAATCTTATATTTGTAATCATGCTGAAAATGGACGTTGCAGGAGTAGCAACCGCAACAACTGTGTCACAGACTGTTTCGGCTATTCTCATACTCCGTGCGTTGATGAAAAGGGAGGACGCTTGCAGGCTTACTCTCAGTAAAATGCGTTTTCACCGTCGTCAGATTATAAGAATTATTCAGATAGGTATTCCCGCAGGTATTCAGGGGTCGTTGTTTTCGATTTCAAATGTTATTATACAGTCGTCGATAAATTCCTTTGGTTCTGTTGTAATGTCGGGAAACGCAGCGGCAGGTAATATTGAAGGATTTGTCTATATGTCGATGAATTCTTTCAGTCAGACTGCTATAAACTTTACAGCAAGAAATTACGGTGCGGGAAAAATTGACCGTCTGCGTAAAATAATGTGGCTTTGTCTTGCGTCGGTGTTTGTTACAGGACTTACTCTTGGAGTTACGGCAAGGTTTTTCGGTAAGAGCCTTCTTTCAATATACATTCCCGACAAACCCGAAGATATAAGTTACGGACTTATCAGAATGACCTATATCTGTATTCCGTATTTTCTCTGTGGGCTTATGGATGTTACAACAGGTTTACTGAGAGGCATAAATTATTCCGTTCTTCCTATGATAATATCGGTTGCAGGTGTATGTGTGTTCAGAATTGTGTGGATATATACTGTTTTCAGAATACCCGAATATCATACACTGCAAAGTCTTTACATATCGTACACAATATCATGGACAATTACTTTTCTGACAGAGCTTGTTATATATATTGTACTGCTGAAAAAGTTCGGTAAAAAAATGCATACCGTAAAAATATAATAATCTAAGCGACCGTACGGAAAAACGGTCGCTTTTTTTATATTGGTTTTCAGGCAGATTTCTTTTACCTAAATATTTGATATAAAAATAAAGTTTACAATAAAACTTTTGTATGATAAACAAGCACAAAAAATCATTTGTATAATGTGAAAAATTATTGACTTGGCATAAAAAATATGGTATAATAAACCCGATATATTTCGGAAAAAATTATTTTCAGGAGGGATTTTATTGAAAGTAAAAAAAATTTTGTCTGCACTGTTTTCTGGCTGTATGGTTCTTGGTTGCAGTGTGGGAATGTTTTCTGTTTCGGCGGCAAATTACAGCCGTGTCGGTGTGCATGACCCGTCAATTATCAAACTTGAGGACGACAGTTATTATATTGTCGGTTCTCATCTTGCCGCCGCACGTTCTTCCGATTTGGGAAACTGGACTTTTACGGCAAATTCAGATGCAGGTACTAAAAATACCACGTTCTTCAATGATATTTATACTGACCTTGAAATTCCTGCGTCATGGTCATCTCCGTCTAATGCAAATTATGACTTGTCGGGTAATCTCTGGGCTCCTGACATCATATATAATAAAGTCATGGGGAAATACTGTATGTACCTTAGCATTAACGGCAATTCATATAAATCATCAATAGTTCTGTGTACGGCAGATAATATTGACGGTCCGTATACTTATGTAGATACCATTGTATACTCGGGATTTGAAAACAACGAAACTTTCAGCTATAAAAAAACCGATGCTGAAAAAGTACTCGGAAACAATCCCGATATTTCACGCTATCTCGACAACAACGGCAAGTGGAATCCCAACTATGGAACAAATGCCATTGACCCTGCCGTATTTTATGACGAAAACGGAAGTCTATGGATTATTTACGGTTCATGGTTCGGCGGTCTTTATATGTTTGAACTCGATGAAAATACGGGTCTGCGTGATTATAACGTGAAGTATGATACAATAAACGACGTTTCCGACGCATATATGGGTATAAAGGTGGCAGGAGGTCACTGGGTTTCGGGTGAAGGACCTTACATTGAATATATGGAAAATTCGGAAACAGGTAAGGGATATTATTATCTTTTCGTATCATACGGCTGTTTTAACAATGACGGCGGTTATAATATGCGTGTATTTAGGAGTGAATCACCGTCAGGACCTTATGTTGACCAGAACGGCAATTCTGCCATTTATACATCAGGCGGTGACAATATAGGCGGTAATATCGGTATGCGTCTTATGAGTAATTATAAGTGGAACTGCAATGACCGTCCGAACAAGGCACAGGGACATAATTCTGTCCTTATGGACGATGACGGCAGACTTTTTGTTATTTATCATAATAAGTTTGATGATGAATACGGTTTCCACGAGGTTCGTGTACACCAGCTTATCATGAATGAGGACGACTGGCCTGTTGCAACACCTTATGAATATGTACCCGATGAGGAAATTTCCGAAACTGGTCACACTATAAAAGCCGTTACGGGTGAATATGAATTTATTTTCCACAAGTTGAAGCAGAGAATTGTTGCAGACCAGATGACAAGCGGTAATAATGCGGAAGTCGAATATTCACAGAATATTGTCTTGAATCCTGACGGAACAGTAACAGGTGACGTTAACGGCACGTGGACTATGTCTGAAAATTCCGCTGACATGACTTTTACTTTTGATAACGTAACATATAAAGGAAGTTTTATAGTACAGGCTGACGAATCCGCCGAAATGACAAAGAAAATGACATTTACCGCAACAGGTAACAATACTTGCATATGGGGAAGCAAAAAAACTGCATATGATTTTTCGGAAGATTTGAAAAACAACATAAATACCAAAAGCAAGTCAGTATATGATTTCAGTTCGGTTCAGGGGACAGGTACGGACGTAAAACTGAGCAACACGGAACTTCTCAGCGGTATTCCTTATTATATTACCAATAAATTCAGCGGTATGGCACTCGATTTGTCCGACGGTAAAACAACTGATGGTACAAAGATACAGCAATGGGGACTGACAGGCGGAAGTCATCAGGAGTGGCGACTGGTAGCAGTTGACGACAATTATTTCAAAATCCTTTCAATGAAAGACGAATCAAAGTGTATAACAGTTGACGGTGCGGATAGTTCTGACGGTCTCAATATTGTATTAAATACATACACAGGTGCAGACAATCAGCTTTTTAAAATTGTACAGAATGGTGCTTTTTACGGTATTGTATCGAAAGTTTCGGGTGATACCGCAGGTCTTGACGTATACGGATGGTCAGACAAGAACGGTGGTGTAATTAATCAGTGGAACTACTGGTGCGGTGCTTGTCAGATGTGGAAGCTTACGCCTGTACGTCCCGAAGTTGCAGACGGACAATATACCATAAAAAATCTTAACAGCGGTCTTTTCATCTCCTCGGAAAATAACAATGTTGTTCAGGGTAATAAGGAAAACTGGACTCTTTCCCGACAGAAAGACGGTACATACAC
>CAMWGS010000225.1 GCA_947173865.1 uncultured Ruminococcus sp. | reverse complement strand
ATTATGTATTCTTTATGATTTTATTTTTTATATAAACGAAGTATCAAAATCATTTAAATATATTGTTGATGACTGTTCAGTTGCCTCTATTACCAAAAAAAATAAACAAATGCATAATAGAACTATATAACAGATTATGGACGGAATTAAAAAATGAATGATAACAAATCAGCGTTCAACGCAAGTCAGTACGATGACAACATTCGTAAAGTAATACCGCTCTATGACGAGATATATAACCAGATTTTAGATATTATACATACACATTATGCTCAGGGTGAAAAATATAAAATACCGCTCAGTATTCTTGACACAGGTTGCGGAAGCGGTACATTTGCGGTCAGGGCTTATGAAGAACTGAATATATCTGAAATGGTTTTGTGTGACCCGTCCGAAAAGATGCTTTCAGATGCTGAAACCAAACTCAAAGATAAAAACTGTATTTTCAGGTGTATCGGTTCTGAAAATCTTGACTATACGGAAAAGTTTAATATTATAGTTGCAATACAGTCGCACCATTATTTCAGCCGTGAAATGCGTGAACGTGCGGTTATGAACTGTTTCAAGGCACTTAAATCGGGCGGTATATTCATATATACCGAAAACACAGCACCGTTTTCTGAAACAGGAAAGAATATTGTTCTGAAAAGAGTGGAGAATTTCGGTGTAAATGCAGGTCGTAGCAGAGAAGAAGTATTTGCACATTCGGCAAGATATAACACTGAATATTTTCCGATAAATGTTTCAGAACATCTTGAACTTCTCAGACAAACAGGTTTTGAAACGTCGGAAATTTTCTGGCACTCCTATATGCAGAGTGGATTTTATGCCGTAAAACCAAACTATTATACAGTCGGAACCGCAAAAGTATATTATGAATACGATGAGGACGAACAAGGTTATTTTCTTGAATATATAGACGGAAAAACAGATAATTTAATAATTCCCGACCAGATAAACGGTATTGATGTAAAAGGATTTTCTGATACAGAAGAATTTGTAATAGGTAACAAATTTACAGTCAGTGAAGATAATAAGTATTTTAAAGTAGTTGACAACGTACTTTTTTCAAGGGACGGTACAGAACTTTACATATATACTTGTGAAAAGAAAAACGAAAATTATATAATTCCGTCGGGAGTAAAAATTATTAATCCTGATGCTTTTAACAGTAGTAATCATCTGAAAAATATCGTCATTTCCGAAGGCGTTACACATATCTATCAGTATGCTTTTGCGTGTTGTAAAAATGTGGAAAAAATATATCTTCCATCAACTTTGGAACTGGTTTCACTGAAAACATTCTACTTTTTCGGAACTGATAAATTACAGGTTTTCTATGGCGGTACTCCTGAACAGTGGCAGAAAATAGACTTTGGTTTTGGAAATTTTGAAGTTATAAACAAAGATATTCATTATAATTCGCCTGTTCCGGACATAGAGGAAAACGGTTTTATATTCAGGTAAGGAACGTGCTTACATTACAAACTAAAGATTTACTTATAACGAAATACTAAGAATAAGGAGTTGATTTTATGAGACTTGACGGTTTTGGATTGTTTGTAAATGACATGGCAATAATGATTCGTTTTTACAGAGATGTTTTAGGTTTTGAAATCAGTGAGGATGAAAATACTTCAAACGTATATCTTGTAAAGGACGGTACACTGTTCTTACTTTATGGACGAAAAGACTTTGAAAATATGACAAGCAGAAAATATAACTACATCAAAGGCCTGAACGGGCATTCTGAAATAGCTCTGTATGTGGACACTTTTGAGGAAGTTGACATTGAGTACAACAAGGCAGTGGCAAAAGGGGCAGTATCTGTGCTTGAACCTGTAACAGAGCCGTGGGGGCAAAGAACCTGTTACATAGCAGACCCTGAAGGCAATCTGATTGAGATAGGGTCTTTTAATGTACCTTTCAGACAGAAACCATAAATGAGGTGAAAATATGAAAAACAGAATAATACCTGACCCGAAAAAAATTTTTCCTGTACCGAATTGTGATACGGTAACTTATGTAAAACCTGCAATAAAAAATCCCAATATCATAGTGGGGGACTTCACATATTTCAGTGACGTTGACTTTGAAAACCATGTCACACATCATTATGAATTTAACGGTGACAGACTTATAATAGGAAAATTCTGTCAGATAGCGTCGGGAGTGGAATTTGTCATGAACGGTGCTAATCATCAGATAAACGCAGTTTCTACATATCCGTTCTACATTATGGAGGGCTGGGAACAGGGTATACCTCCGTTTTCAGAAATGCCTTTGAAAGGTGATACAATAATAGGTAATGATGTATGGATAGGACAGAACGCCACTATTTTGGCAGGTGTGCATATAGGTGACGGTGCAATTATCGGATTAAACAGCGTTGTCGGCAGTGATGTACCACCTTATACAATAGTTGCAGGAAACCCTGCCCGTGAGATAAGAAAGCGTTTTGACGACAAATTAATAAATCTTATGCTTGAATTTCGGTGGTGGGACAAGAGCATTGAAGAAATAAATGACTTGATTCCGCTATTGTCGTGCAGTGACCTTGAAAAAGTCAAATCAGAAATAAAGTCCCGACTGAAAGAAAAGTGATATGACATTTGAATGAGGATTAAATAACATGAAAAATAAAATATTATTTGGCATTAGTTTTATATGGTCGGGGATTATAGCGTTGTTTATACTTCCGATATGTATTGGGTGGATATACATGGACATTACAGGGCATTCAAAAGGTTACAGCTACGATTTGGGCGACGAAAAAAGTATATCAATGCTTTTAGGATTTGTTGAACTGATTATATGGTTTTACTTGCCGTACCGTCAAATATTTACCTTTTCAGAAAGGTAAAGAAAAAAATAATTTCCATGATAATCTTTGTCGGACTGTTTTTATTGTGCGTGAATTTTATGGGAGGCTGAACAGAATCAGGAATATGTTTTAATATAGGAGGTGCGAAATATTAACACATACCAGATATCAAATCTTTTCGGCATCAGGGATATATTAAACATATCTCCTGTAAACACGGGGCATATAAACCGTACATATCTTGTTGAGGACAGGAACGGGAAATATATATTGCAGTCACTGAACAGAAAAGTTTTCAGTAATCCCGAAAAGGTCATGAACAATATTAAAAAGATTGAGCAGGCGTTCAGGGAATCAGGTGATGTGACAGTTCCGTATTATCTGACAGCACATGGTAAAAGTTTTATTGAAACAAACGGTGAAGTATGGCGTGTATATGAATATACGGAACAGTCTGAACTTACGGAAAACCGTGATTATATGACGGGTTATGCTTTCGGAAAGTTTATAAATGTTATGAACGGTAAAAATATAGTTCTTGAAACGACTATAGAAAATTTTCATGACTTTGACAGGTATCATGACCGTTATATGAAGCTTTCAGGTGCGAAATGTCCCGATTCTCTGAAAAAAATTATTGCGGAAGTTTTCACGCCTGACCTGCCACGCCGTAATGTTCACAATGACGCTAAATCCGATAATATAATTTTCGGTGAAAAAGTAACTATAATAGACCTTGACACAGCCATGAAAGGATTTGTGGCTGTTGATTACGGTGATATGATACGTTCCGGAAGAGACATTGAGAACATCACAAAAGGTTTTTCCGACGGTCTTGGCGGTATACTTACCCGTGAAGAAATAAATTCCTTGTATTACGGCATACTTTATGTTACGGGTGAACTTGCTTTCCGTTACGCTTTAGACAGCTTATCCGAAGAACGCTATTTTATCACAAAAACTCCCGAACAGTGCAAAAGACGTGCAGAAGAACTTATGTCGCAATTTGATTACTTTGAAAAAAATTCGATTATATAAAGAATATTATAAATAAATATTTCTGATTTTTGTGAAATATTGCAGATT
>CAMWGS010000224.1 GCA_947173865.1 uncultured Ruminococcus sp. | reverse complement strand
GCGTATGATGCTTGAACTCAAAGAACAGCGTAACGCAGAACTTGCCCAGAAAGGTTTTAAAATTACTATTGTAATAGCAATTATCGGAGTAATCGGAGCAGTGGCATTCTATATGCTTTACGCAGGAAAACTCGGTCTTGACTATAAGTCCTCCCTCAGTGGTATCGGAAATATAATCAAAGAATCGGCACTGTATATTTCAGTAATAACATCTGCACTCTCACTTCTTATGATTACAGGTGCAGGGGCTTTTAAATCACTTGCTTCATTCGTTTTTCTTGTTTTCGGAATAATACAGATTTTCCCTGGTGCTGCCATGATACCACAGCATAACGGAAGTATGGGAATTGCAGGAATACTTTACGCAATATCAATCGGCTGTACTATTGCCGTATTCGTAACCCTTTCCGCAAGCGAAGCCATCGGACTTTATTTCAAAAAGAAAAAATAGTAATAAAGGCGTATGTTGTATACATACGCCTGTTTTTTATTTTTCAGATGAAATATTGATTTTATTACCGTCACTTACTGCCTTTATATCACCATTGAAACAAGTAGCATAATATTTTATATTGAATTTTTCAAGAAGTTTTTTTGTATCGTCTGAAAACTCCTTTTCCGACGTACAGGCAACGGCATACTGTGGTTTTACATTATTCAGAAAATCACCGAGATTTTCAATTTTTCTTGCATGATACGGAATTTTCAGAAGTGTGCATTTTCCTGTGTCCATAATTTCGTCAAGCCGTTTGTACATAGCATCACCTGTAAACAGAAAGGACGTATCATGGTAAACAGCTTTTGTCACAAGGGAAAAATCATTGTCATTGTCATACGTTCCCTTTGGTGCGTAAACCGTATACTGAACATTATCAAGAGTAAATGAAATATCATCGGTTATACGGACAGGGGTTATATTTTTCGATTCAAGAGCCTTGTTATACTTGTCAACTTCGTCGCTGTTTTCTTCATAATCAGGTGCAAGAACGTTTTTCACCTCAATATTGTTTATTACTTTTGCCGCACCGCCTACGTGGTCTTTGTCATAATGGGTAATTATAAGGTAGTCAACGGACTCAATTCCCTTTTCTTCAAGAAGTTCAAGAATTTTCTTTCCGTCACCTTTTTCACCGCAGTCAATAATGACAATGCTGTTTTCGGTATACATAATCATACAATCAGCTTTTCCCACATCAAGAAATTCAACCGTAAAGTCAGGATATTTATCCGGCTTTCTTTCACAACCGACCGAAAAAACTGCTACAAAAACAGACATAATGAAAGATATGATTTTTTTCACGTAAATCCCCCTTTCTGAAACAATTATATATCCTTTGTATTGAAAAAATCTTAAATCACAACAGTCCGGCATATTTTTATCACAAATATATAAAAACAATGCCTTTTTATCTCAATAATCAGGCATTGTTGATAAAAATTTCCATATCCTCTTGACATATTTGATATAATGTATTATAATATTATAATGTATCAATATGTGATGTTGTCCCTATTATCATGTTATTATATCACACTAAAACAAACTTGTCAATAGTTTCTGCGAAAATTTTTCGCCGTTCCATTTGATACCATATGACAAAACAAGACCTGTCCGTTTTCTGCCTTTAAAAATATGAAAACTGCGGACAGGTCTGAATATCCAAAAATAAGGAGGTTCCGCCTATGGTGAATGTTACACCTAAGCAGCTTGGAAAGAATGTCAGAATGAGTTTCGGTAAAATTACCGAACCGCTCGAAATGCCAAATCTTATCGAGGTACAGAAAAACTCGTATAAGTGGTTCAGAGAAGAGGGGCTTCGTGAAGTTTTCCGTGACATGACCGCCATTACCGACTATAACGGAAACCTTGTACTTAATTTCAAGGATTACCGCTTTGACGATACTCCCAAGTATACTCTCGCAGAATGCAAATCCAGAGGTGCTACGTATCAGGTAGCTATGAGAGCAACCGCTACACTCTGCAACAAGGAAACCGGTGCTGTAAGCGAAAGTGAAATATATATGGGCGATTTCCCGCTCATGACAGACAGCGGAACCTTTGTTATAAACGGTGCAGAACGTGTTATTGTTTCCCAGCTTGTCCGTTCTCCAGGTGTTTATTATGCATTTGAGAAAGACAAGACAGGTAAAGACCTTTTCAGTACAACAGTTATCCCTAACAGAGGTGCATGGCTGGAGTATGAAATGGACTCAAATGACGTAGTTTACGTTCGTATCGACAAAAACAGAAAAATCCCGATTACTACTTTTATAAGAGCATTGGGTATTGGTTCTGACGAGGAAATCTTTGAGATGTTCGGTGACGATGACCGTCTTAAGCAAACTATTCTTCAGAAAGACGGTACTAAAAACAATTCGGACGCTCTTATAGATGTATATAAGAAACTTCGTCCGGGTGAACCACCTACGGTTGAAAGTGCGTTGACTCACCTCAACAATCTCTTTTTTGATGCAAAGAGATACGACCTCTGCCGTTTCGGACGTTACAAATATAACAAAAAACTCGGTATTGCTTCACGTCTTGCAGGTCATACCCTTGCCGAACCCGTTATTAATCCTCTTACAGGCGAAATTATGGCTGACGCAGGTGAAACAGTTTCATATGACAAAGCCTGTGAAATCGAACAGGCAGGCGTTTACTACGCTTTCGTAAACGTTGAGGCAAAGGAATACTATACAAACGAAAGACATGAAACATCTATCCGTATAGTTGAAAAAACCGCAAAAATCATAGGCAACGGCATGGTTGACATAAAGGGATATATCAACTTCGACGCTGAAAAGTACGGAATAAACGAAAAAGTTTCTTTCAAGGTTCTCCGTGAAATTCTTGAAACTTCCGCAGACAAGGACGAAATTGAAGAAAATATCAAAAAACGTGCTGACGACCTTGTTCCGAAACACATTATTCTTGACGATATTTTTGCAACTATAAGTTATTTCCTCAATCTCTGTGAGGGTGTCGGAACTGTTGACGATATCGACCACCTCGGAAACAGACGTATCCGTTCAGTAGGCGAACTTCTTCAGAACCAGTTCAGAATTGGTTATGCAAGAATGGAACGCAGTATCCGTGAAAGAATGAACATTCAGACTCAGGACATAAACACACTCACACCTCAGACCCTTATAAATATAAGACCTATTTCGTCGGCTATGAAAGAATTTTTCTGCTCCTCACCGCTCTCGCAGTTCATGGACCAGAACAATCCACTTGCCGAACTTACACATAAAAGACGTTTGTCCGCACTCGGTCCTGGTGGTCTTTCAAGAGACAGAGCCGGATTTGAAGTCCGTGACGTTCATTACAGCCACTACGGCAGAATGTGTCCTATTGAAACGCCTGAAGGACCTAACATCGGTCTTATTTCCTACCTTGCAACTTTTGCAAGAATCAACGAATACGGCTTTATTGAAGCTCCTTACAGACGTGTTGACAAGGCAACAGGTGTTGTAACAAAAGACGTTGTCTACATGACAGCAGATGTTGAGGACAATTATGTTGTCGCTCAGGCTAACGAACCTCTTACAGAAGACGGAAAATTCAAGAGACCTCGTGTCAATGCACGTCACCGTGACCAGATTCTTGAATGTGAACGTGAAAAAGTTGATTTCATGGACGTTTCTCCGAAAATGGTTGTTTCAGTTGCTACTTCAATGATTCCTTTCCTTGAAAACGACGACGCAAACCGTGCTTTGATGGGTTCAAACATGCAAAGACAGGCTGTTCCGCTTCTTAAAACTGAAAGACCGTTTGTCGGTACAGGTATGGAATACAAGGCTGCCGTTGACTCAGGTGTTTGTATCGTTTCCGAATACGACGGAAAAATTTCCTATGTAGACGCTGACAGAATCCACCTTATCGACAGCACAGGCATTGAACACAAGTACGA